>DATENK010000075.1:0-4878 GCA_035275085.1 Verrucomicrobiia bacterium
TTTTTTGCGAGCGAACGTTCGGTGCTGGCCAGACCAATGAATACAGTACCGACCGGTTTTTCCGTCGTCCCCCCTGTCGGCCCCGCAATCCCTGTCACCGACAAACCATAATCCGTTCCAGCCGTCGCGCGCGCGCCGCGCGCCATTTCAACTGCCACAGCCTCGCTCACTGCGCCATGTTCCATTAAGGTGGATTGGCTCACACCCAGGAACTTCTGTTTGGCCTCGTTGCTGTAAGCCACTATCCCCGCCAGCAATACCGCCGACGCGCCTGGCACATTCGTGATTCGATGATTGATCAGCCCACCGGTGCACGATTCAGCAATCGCTAGCGTCTGTTTTCGGTCACTCAGCAGCCCAACGATCACCTCTTCAATGCGTTGATCGTCGATCCCAAAAACGTAATTGCCCAAAATGTTTCGGACGATGCGCTCAGCCTCGCCAACCACGTCTACGGCGCCCAGAAACCTCACATCCACCTCGCCAGTTCGCGCGCAATACCCCAGTTCCAAACCCCGGCTCACCAGTTCATCCAGGGGTCCGGCAATCCGTTCCTCTACCATTGATTCCCCAATGCCGGAGGTCCTCAGTGTCCGACACGCCGCTCGCGCGCCGATAGGCAAGACGCTTCGAATCATCGGCAGCACATGATCTATAAACATCGGATGCAATTCCCGCGGCGGTCCGGGAAGCATGAACAGCCAGCTTTTAGAGGCGCGAAATTGGCCTGCTGCGATTTCCATTGCCAGGCCGGGAGCAGTGCCGACTGCATTCGGCAGCACTCGCGCTCCCTCCGGCACCAGCGCCTGCACCTCGGTGCGCGCCGGTTGCGGGCGGTTGCGTTTCGCGAAAAACTTTTGGATCTCAGCCCGCACTTGTCCGTCTATCACGAGCTTGCAGCCAAGCAACTGCGCCACCAGATCGCGCGTGATGTCGTCACTCGTTGGTCCCAAGCCGCCGGTGCAAATTACGAGATCGGCCCGGGCCAATGCTTCCTTAATTGCTCCCTGAATTCCATCGCCGGTATCCGGAACCGCGACTTGCCGAGCCACTCGGTATCCCGCCTCAAACAATCTGCGGCTAAGCCATTGCTGATGCGTATTCAGCACATTGCCGAGCAACAATTCCGTGCCGGTATTAATGATCTCCACGTTCACAGGTGCGCAATGAAGGCTAGCTGTTACTTTGATAGTTAGCAATTCTGGTGGTCTGTAAAAAAGTCTCGCCCCCTTCGCGTCGTCCTGTAATGTCAGGTGGAATCATTTGAGAACATGGAACCGCGCGCTGATATCGCTGTGATTGGCCTGGCCGTTATGGGCCAGAACCTCATCTTGAATATGAACGACCACGGCTTCACCGTCGTCGCCCACAACCGCACCGTAAGTAAGGTGGACGAGTTCCTCAACAAGGAAGCCAAAGGCACAAACGTGCTGGGCGCGCAATCTATTCCTGAGATGGTCGCCATGCTCAAAAAGCCGCGTCGTGTCATGTTGATGGTTAAAGCGGGCAAGCCTGTCGATGAATTCATTGATCATATCCTGCCGCATCTCGAGCCTGGCGATATCATCATCGACGGTGGCAATTCATTGTTCGAAGACACGGCGCGCCGCGTAAAGTATATCGAGTCCAAGGGCATGCTTTACATCGGCACGGGTGTCTCCGGCGGCGAGGAAGGCGCCCGTCGCGGACCGTCGATCATGCCTGGCGGTTCGCCGGCGGCATGGCCGCACGTGAAAAACATCTTCCAATCGATCGCCGCAAAGGTCGAAGGCGGTGCGCCCTGCTGCGATTGGGTGGGGGAAGGCGGCGCGGGCCATTATGTCAAAATGGTCCACAACGGAATTGAGTACGGCGACATGCAACTCATCTGCGAAGCCTACAATCTGATGAAGACGGGTCTTGGGATGACGCCCGATGAAATGCACAAGGTTTTCGCCGAGTGGAACCAGGGTGATCTCGACAGTTTCCTCATCGAAATCACACGCGACATTCTCGCCTTCAAAGACGCGGATGGCCAGCCGCTCGTAGAAAAGATTCTCGATACCGCCGGCCAAAAAGGCACCGGCAAGTGGACTGTTATTAATTCGCAGGACCTGGGCATTCCGATCACGTTGATCGCGGAAGCCGTTTACGCGCGTTGCGTCTCAGCTTTGAAAGACGAGCGCGTAAAGGCTGCCCGCAAGCTGAAAGGGCCGCGCCCGTCGATTCCCGGCGACAAACCCAAGTTCATCGAGAGCATTCGCCAGGCGCTCTACGCCTCTAAAATTGTCAGCTATGCGCAGGGCTACATGCTCATGCGCGCCGCCGCAAAAGAATACGGCTGGAACCTGAACTACGGCGGCATCGCCCTGATGTGGCGGGGTGGGTGCATTATCCGCAGCCGTTTTCTTGGCAAGATCAAGGAAGCATTCGACAACAATGCCAAACTGACGAATTTGCTCCTGGACAACTACTTCCGTGCTGAAATCAAGAAGAGTCAGAAAGGCTGGCGCAGCGTGGTCGCAATGGCCGCCAAAAAAGGCATCCCGGTACCGGCCTTCAGCACCGCACTCGCATTTTACGACCAATATCGCAGTGAACGCTTGCCGGCGAATTTGCTCCAGGCCCAGCGCGACTACTTCGGCGCCCATACTTACGAACGCCTCGATAAACCGCGCGGGGAGTTTTTCCACACGAACTGGACCGGACGGGGGGGCGAGGTAGCTTCAGGCACCTATACTGTATGAGCGACCCCGCACAAATTCTTAGGGATTTTACTCCTTCGAAAGAATTTTTCGTCGGCATCGATTCCGATGGATGCATCTTCGATTCGATGGAGATCAAACATAAAGAGTGCTTTGCGCCGATGTTCATTAAGCATTTCGAGTTGCAGGCGGTGAGCAAATACGCGCGTGAGGTTTGGGAATTTGTAAATCTGTACTCCAAGACTCGAGGCGCGAACCGCTTTCCAGCGCTGTCGCGTTCACTGAATTTGTTGCGCACCCGTCCTCAGGCGATCGCGCGCAAGGTCAAGGTGGCGGACACAAAGGCGGTGGACGAATGGATCGCGCGTGAGACGAAGCTCGGCAATGCGACGCTCGCCGCCGAAGTAAAAAATGGCAACAAGGGACTGCAGCAGGTAAAACGCTGGTCCGACGCCGTTAATCACGCCATCGAAGACATCGTGAAAGGGGTACCGCCATTCCCGCTCGTTCGCGAAAGTCTGGAAAAGCTCACGGGAAAGGCAGACGCCATGTGCATCTCTCAGACCCCGGCGGATGCACTGAAGCGGGAATGGGCAGAGCATGGCATTGAACGTTTCGCACGCATTATTGCCGGCCAGGAGATGGGGACGAAAACTGAGCATCTGAAATTCGCGGCTAAAGATAAATATCCGGCGCAAAAAATCCTTATGATCGGCGATGCACCCGGTGATTACAAAGCCGCTAAATCGAATGGCGCGCTATTCTTTCCGATCGTCCCTGGTCATGAAGAGGCTTCCTGGGAGAATCTTTATAACGAAGGGCTTGACCGTTTTTTCTCTGGCAAATACGCGGGCGATTATGAGGCGGAGTTGGTAAACGCGTTCGACGCCTCATTGCCCGAAGATCCGGCCTGGTGATTTGCAATTTACGATCCAGCCGTTAGCATCTACCCTTTAACATATATGGCAACGAAAGTCGCAATAAATGGTTTTGGCCGAATCGGCCGTCTGGTGTTTCGCGCGATCTGCGAACAAGGCTTGATCGGCAAAGATGTGCATGTGGCCGCCGTTGGTGACATCGTGCCCGCGGACAATTTGGCCTATCTGCTGAAGTACGATTCCACGCAAACCCGCTTCAAGGGCGAAGTCGCCTCGAAGAAATCCACCGCGGACAAACTCGAAGATGACGTGCTGGTCGTGAATGGCCAGGACATTCATGTGGTTAGCGCCAAAGATCCGGCAAACCTGCCGTGGAAAGCCCTCGGTGTAGACATCGTCATCGAATCAACCGGGTTATTCACCGAAGCGGAAAAGGCCAAGGGACACCTCGTCGCCGGCGCAAAGAAAGTGATTATCACGGCTCCTGCCAAAGGGGACGATCTCACCATCGTCATAGGCGTGAATCACGAGAAGTACGATCCTGCGAAACACAACATCATTTCGAATGCCTCATGCACGACCAATTGTCTCGCGCCTTTGGTGCACGTGCTGCTCAAGGAAGGGTTCGGCGTTGAGGAAGGTCTCATGACGACCATTCATGCATATACCGCCACGCAAAAAACTGTCGATGGTCCGAGCAAGAAGGATTGGAAAGGCGGACGCAGCGCCGCAATCAATATCATTCCGTCCTCTACTGGCGCGGCGAGGGCGGTCGGGCTCGTTATTCCCGAAGTGAAAGGCAAGCTCACCGGCATGTCTTTCCGCGTCCCAACGCCGACCGTATCCTGCGTCGACCTCACGGTGCGCACGACGCGAGATACCAGTTACGCCGAAATTACAGGCGCGATGAAGAAGGCGAGCGAAACGTATCTCAAAGGCATTCTGGATTATACCAGGGACGAAGTGGTCAGCAGTGATTTCATCCATTGCCAGGCGTCTTCGATTTTCGACGAAGGGGCCGGGATCGAACTAAATAAGCGCTTCTTCAAGTTGGTGAGCTGGTACGATAACGAATGGGGTTATAGCTGCCGCGTCGCCGATTTGCTGAGGCACGTTGTACACAAAGGCGTATAACGCGTGTCGTGCGTAAGGAATATTCGTGCGGACAGGCTGTCCGCGCTCCGATAAAAAGTTAGGGCTCCGGCGACTTCGACGTCCACAATTTGTAATAGCGCTGCCCTGCCGGGATGTTTGTGTACAGAATGGTCCGGTTCGTCGTACGTGCATCAAAGTGCGCCAGCAAATGCCAATCGTTG
>DATENK010000076.1:0-5659 GCA_035275085.1 Verrucomicrobiia bacterium
GATGTGGGTCCGGAACGAAGACGCACGCCCGGAAGCCTATACCGAGATGGAGACCAAGTTCCGTCCTTCGCACGCCGATTATACTTACCTGGCCAAGTTTGGGATTCGCAATTGGCAGGGCGGCGGACGTACGAGCGCGCGCGAAACCATCGGACGCGTTGCGGCGGGAGCGATCGCTAAAAAAGTTTTGCGCGAACGTTGGGGCGTCGAGGTCCTCGCTTACGTGAAGCAGGTGCGCGATGTCGTGGCGCAGATTGACCCCGAGCGCGTGACGTTGAAAGACGTGGAATCGAACATCGTGCGCTGTCCCGATTCGGCGACGGCCGAGCAAATGATCCAATTGATCGAGAAGATGCGCAAAGCCGGCGACAGCGTCGGCGGGATTGTCGAGGGAATCGCGCGTGGTGTGCCGCCGGGGTGGGGCGAACCGGTTTTCGACCGCCTGGAAGCGGACCTCGCGAAGGCGATGTTGAGTCTGCCCGCTTCGAAAGGCTTCGACGTCGGCTCCGGCTTTGACGGAATTCTCATGACCGGGCGCGAACACAACGATCCTTATCGCATGCTGAAAGGAAAAGTACGAACCACGACCAATCGCTCGGGCGGCATCCAGGGCGGCATCTCCAACGGGGAAACAATTTATTTTCGCGTCGCCTTCAAACCCGTCGCCACGATCATGCACGAGCAGGACACCGTCGATGTGAAGCTGAAGAACACGACCCTGAAAGCCCGCGGCCGCCACGATCCCTGTGTGCTGCCCCGTGCCGTTCCGATGGTTGAAGCCATGACCGCCCTCGTCCTCGTTGACCATGCTCTGCGTCACAAGGCGCAATGCGAGTGACACATTCGGTGAGCACCGTTAACGCCCCGGTAACCCCCCTGTAGGGTTATACCTACCTGTGCCTCATGAACGATTTTTCATATTCTGTCGCACGGAGGCATGGGCTTTGGAAGAGTGCTTGCACTCGCGAACGTTGTGCGTCCATGCCGGAGCTATCACTGAAATATGACGCAACGGGCGGAGCGCACCGAAAAGACATCTAATAACAACCCCTGCCGAATGGGGGTACCAGGGCTTGATGATATCCTCCGAGGAGGACTTCCGCGGAACCGTTTTTACCTTGTGGAAGGAGACCCTGGCGCGGGCAAGACCACTTTGGCATTGCAGTTTTTGCTGGAAGGCGTGCGAAGCAAGGAACCGGTCCTGTACATCACCTTATCCGAGAGCAAACAAGAATTGTACGGCGTCGCCGAATCGCACGGTTGGTCACTGGACGGCCTCAACATCATGGAGTTGTCCGCCATTGAGCAGCAACTGCAGATAGAATCGGAGAACACGTTTTTTCATCCATCGGAAGTGGAGTTGAACCGGATTACGCAGATATTATTGGCGGAGATCGAACGTGTAAACCCGTCGCGCCTGGTATTCGATTCGCTGTCAGAGCTGAGGTTGATGGCTGAAACGGCCCTGCGCTATCGACGGCAAGTGTTGCGGCTGAAACAGTTTTTTACCGGCAGACAATGCACTGTCCTGGTGCTGGACGATCGCTCTTCTGACGTGAAGGATTTGCAGGTGCAGAGTCTGGCACATGGTGTCCTCGCGTTGGAACATTCCTCGCCCGATTACGGCGTCGCGCGTCGGCACCTTAACATTGTAAAGATTCGAGGGCTGAAGTATCGGGAGGGATTTCATGATTTTGTGATCCAGACAGGCGGTATAGTGATCTTTCCGCGACCGGAGGTGACAGGCGGGGGAGGTCGGTTGATGCGGGAAGCTTTTCCGACGGGGATTGCATCTTTGGATGCGCTTTTAGGAGGAGGGCTGCATCGTGGAACAAGCAACATGTTCATGGGACCTCCCGGGACGGGGAAATCCACCCTGGCAATCAAACATGCGGTGGTCGCGGCGGCGCGGGGAGAACGGGTCAATATTTATTTGTTCGATGAAAGCCTGGGAACTTTGCTGGGCCGCGCCAAAGCATTGGGAATGGACCTGGAGCCGCACCTCGAGTCGGGGATGATTTGCATCGACGTGGTGGACCCGGCAGAAATTTCACCGGGTGAAATGACCTTTCGGATAAGGCAGGCGGTTGAGAATGACAAAGTGCGGATGGTGATTATCGACAGCATCAATGGCTATTTGAATGCCATGCCCGAGGAGCGCTACTTGAGCCTGCAGCTGCATGAGTTATTGGCGTATCTAAATTATCATGGAGTGCTGACCATTATGGTACTCGCTCAACAGGGATTAATTGCCACGATGCAAACGAGCGTGGAACTGACGTATCTGGCCGACACGGTGGTGCTGCTGCGTTTCTTTGAGGCGCACGGTACGGTCAAACAAGCCATTTCAATCATCAAGAAGCGAAGCGGGAACCATGAACGCACGTTGCGGGAGTTTTCGATTAACGAGAAAGGGATTCATGTGGGCGAACCTTTGCGTAACTTCCAAGGCGTCTTGAAGGGCGTTCCTGATTACGTACCAAATCCGGCGTCGGGTGCGCAGCCCAGTGCCTTGCGTGGCGCGGGCACATGATTGGACATAGCGAATCTGCTTCGATTGATTGGCGAATCCTGGTTCTCGCTCCTACCGGTCAGGACGCGGAACTGAGTATCGGTTTTCTGCAAAAAGCGGGGCTGTATTCCGAGGCGTGCCGGAACGTTCAGGAGCTCGCCGAAGGCATCCTGACAGGCAGCGCCGCGTTACTGATCGCGGAAGAGGCGTTGGAACTGACCTCCATCCAGATGCTCAATACGGTGCTCGAACAGCAACCCTCCTGGTCGGATCTGCCCATTACGCTGATTACCAGCCAGCGCGTCGAGAGCGAAAAAGTTCCAAAGTTTCGGAAGATTTTCGCGCCCGGCGCGAACGTCACAATTCTTGAGCGGCCGTTCAGGCCGGGCACGCTCGTGAGCACACTCGAAGTCGCGTTACGGGCGCGTCGACGGCAATATCAAATCCGCGACCTGCTTAAGGAACGCGCCGAGCACCTCAAAGAATTGGAACGGAGAGTAGCTGAACGGACGGCTGACCTGCTGGAATTGAACGCGCACCTTGAATCGCTGGTATATACCGTTGCGCATGATCTCCGGACCCCGTTGCGAGGCATTCAGGGTTATTCCAAGTTGTTGCTGGATGATTGTGGCCCCGTGCTTGACGAGATGGGCAAAAGGCATCTTGCGCGCATCCAGACTGCCGCGGAGCGAATGGATAATCTGGTAATTGATTTAATGGCCTATGGCAGAATCGCGCGAGCAGAAGTCGAACTCACCGCCGTTCCATTGGAGGAAGCCTGGGACGCCGCGTTGGCTCAGTGCGAGGGGCTGATCGAAAGCCGAGGCGCCGTGGTGCAGAGCAGCCCCCCTTTCCCACGCGTCCGCGCTCACTTGCCCACGCTGACGCAGGTGCTTGCAAATCTTCTGAACAATGCGGTGACCTTTGTTCCCAGAAATGTTGAACCGGCAGTGTCGTTTTGGACCGAAGACGCCGGTGCCAATGTTCGCGCCTGGATGAAAGATAACGGCATTGGCATCGCACCCGAGCACCATGAACGCATTTTCCGACTTTTCGAGCGTGTAGGATCTGTCAGTGAACCTGGGACTGGTGTTGGACTGTCGATTGTGCGCAAGGGCATCGAGCGGATGGGCGGAACAGTGGGCGTCGAATCGAGTGTGGGCCAGGGCAGCCGTTTCTGGATCGAACTGCCAAAAGCGACATGAAGGAGCCCAATTTGGTCACAGCGCGCGAGTTCAGCAGAAGCACCATCCTGCTGGTAGATGATAACGACGATGATACTTATATTTTTGAGCGGGCCTGGAAGAAAGCCGGCATTGGTAATCCGCTGGCGATCGTTTCCGACGGGGACCAGGCGATTGCCTACCTGAGTGGTAAGGAGCCTTTTAACGACCGGGAGCAGCACGGGTTTCCACTGATCGTTTTGCTTGATTTGAACATGCCGCGCAAAAACGGCTTTGAGTTTTTGGAGTGGGTTCGACAACAGCCTGCGCTGAGATTCCTGACCATTGAGGTGCTAACATCGTCGATGCGCCCGCAGGATGTCGAACGCGCGTTGGCGCTGGGCGCGAATTCATTTTTCGTCAAGCCCGGCAGGATCGATGACCTGGTGAACCTCTTGACAGTCTGGTACCAAAACACGTGCCAAAAAACTTTCGTCACGATCACGTTCCCGTAGTTGCAAGGCCGGGAGACGCGAAAACGGTTTCGGTTGGGATTAATTCGGTTGGGTCCCGGGCGAGGCTGTGGCCCAAGGGAAGGAAGCCGGCGAGGGAGGGGGCCCCAGGGGGTGACAGGTGGCGACAGGGTGACAGGTGGCCTGAAAACATTGGCCGAAAGTGGTGTCGGTAGGCCGACAGGTGGGCGACAGGTACGGCCTTTGGACCCGACAGGTTTTGGGGTCTCGTCCTGGAATATGTTGCCGCTCTTGTCAGCCACCCACGTCCGCGCCTTGCTTCAATTTCTCTCAACTTGTTGAAGTTTAGCGAATCTTGCCGGGGCGCACGTACAGTTGATAGAGAATGTCCTTCATCAACTGCAACAAAACTTTCCCGTGCGCTTTTTCTTCCGCCTTTCTTTCGATTCGCGTCCTTTCGCGTGATTCGCACGCTGCTTCTTTTGGCAAGCATTTCGATTCAAATAATCCTCGGGATGGCGCCGTCCAACCCGCATGACGAAAACTTCCCGACGCAAATTTCTTGGTACCGCCGCAGCGGGCGCGGCGGTGTTTAATTTTTTTCCATCGCATGTGCTTGGGCTTGGTGGCGCGAAATCGCCGAATGAGAAGTTGAATATCGCGGGCATTGGGGTCGCGGGGCAGGGCGGGAGTGACCTGAGCCAGTTCACGTCCGAGAATATTGTGGCGCTGTGCGATGTGGATTGGGCGCATGCGGCGGGGACGTTCAAGCGGCATCCGAACGCGAAGCAGTACAAGGATTACCGCAAGATGCTGGAGGAGCAGAAAGACAACATCGATGCGGTGATCGTGGCGACGCCGGACCATCATCACGCGTTCGCGTCGATGCTGGCGATGAAGATGGGGAAGCACGTGTATTGCGAGAAGCCGTTGACGCATTCGGTTTGGGAAGCGCGGCAGATCGCCGGAGCGGCCCGCAAATATAAAGTGATGACGCAGATGGGTAACCAGGGCCAGGCGTCCGACGGCACGCGCCGGTTGTGCGAAATGATTTGGGACGGCGCAATCGGGAACGTGCGCGAAGTGCATGCGTGGACGGATCGTCCCTCGAACGGGATGTTCAACGAGTATTGGCCGCAGGGCGTGTCGCGGCCGACGGACACGCCGCCGGTACCTTCAACATTGGATTGGGACATGTGGCTAGGGCCGGCGCCCGAGCGGCCGTATCATCCGGCCTATGTGCCATTCAAATGGCGCGGGTGGTGGGATTTCGGCACCGGTGCTCTGGGGGATATCGGATGCCATTCGCTGGACGCGGTATTTCGCGCGTTGAAGCTCGGACCGCCCATCAGCGTGGAGGCGAGTTCGTCCCGGGTGAACCAGGAGACTTATCCGCTGGCGTCCATGGTGACTTACGAGTTCGCCGCGCGCGAAAATATGCCACCGGTCACACTGACATGGTATGATGGTGGCCTGCGGCCGCCGCGCCCTGCCGAGATGGACAAGGACAT
>DATENK010000077.1:0-5949 GCA_035275085.1 Verrucomicrobiia bacterium
CCGTTCCTCACCAACAATCCAGTGTTCATGTATTATCCGGATCGATTCCAAAAACCCAATCCGTTCGATCCAGCCGTGGTCATCGACATCACGCCGGTGATTGAAAAGAAATTGGACGCACTCGACGCGATGCCCTCGCAATTCTATGAAGGCGGCGCGAATGGCCATCCAGGACTCATGCCGACAGAGCCCGACGCGCAGAAGAAGCGCCATGCGGAAGTGCGGAATGGCTTCGCGCGACGCAATCAATCCATTGCTGAGCGCTTTCGCGGCCAACTTGGCGAGTGGTACACTCCCGACAAAGCGCAGAACGTGAAATACGCCGAAGCCTTCGAGCTCTGTGAATATGGGCGTCAGCCCGATAAGAAAGAACTGCGGCGGCTGTTCCCGTTTTTTGGCGAATTACGCTGAAGCAATGACAGCAACGCACTGGCAACGAGGCGGAACGTAAGAACGGTCAGTACTTCGGAAGGTTGGTGATGCCGAGGGTAAAGTCGATTTTCAGGTCGCCGGAAGCCGGGACGGTGACTTCTTTGGTGACGATCGGGAGGCGTTCGTGCCAGGCCTTTAGTTTGTAAGTGCCGGGAGGGATGTTGGTGATGGAGTAGTGGCCGTGGGAGTCCGACAGGGCAAACCATGGGTTTTCAAGGACGAGGATGACGCAGCTCATGGTCGTGTGGATAGAACAGAAGACGTCGACCCGTCCGGCTTTGTCGAAGGGGACGCGCTTCACTTCAGGAGACTTATAGAGTTCGAGATCGAACTGCTTCGCATCGGAGATGGAGAACACGTTGTGATAAATGTCATCCTGATTAGGCCATTCGATGACTGTGCCGACGATGACGGGGGTCACGCGCGGGATAAAGGTAATACCTTTTTGCGCGATCATTTTCACCCCGGGTTGCGCCGGCTTGGCAGCAACTGGCCCATCAATGTAAACAACGAAGTCCCGCAGCTCAGCGTAATTAATGCGCTCGGCGAATTTGTATTTGCGGCTCTCGTATTTCCCTGCAGCGCCGTCCTGCGCGGGGGTATCCTTGCCCTCCGCGTGGACGACCCCAGTGATGGTCCCTGCGTGGGAGGAAATGGCGGTCGCTAAAAGAAGTGCGAAAAAAAACGTGCAACGCAGGAACGCTTCGCAACTTGCCGGTCTAGAGGCCGGCGCTACGCCCAAATATAGCCGCTCATACCTCAAAATTTAAAAGCCGCTTCGACGGCGAAGAAGTTCTCGTGGTTGCGCGACGCACCGGACAGCGTCTCGCCAGTGTCGTAAGTGAAGTCGGTCTTCAAAAGCAGATTGGCTGTCGGCCGGTAACCGAAGCCGACGCTGAGCCGGGAGAGTTTGGTCGTAAGTTCGGTGATGAAGTATTGCATCCAGTCCCCGTTGCCGCCGAGGAGGGGGAAACCGTCTTCGGCAAAGACCTGACTGAAACGCGCCGCCGCGTAGAGTTGGGGCGTAATATTGAATACGCCCTCTGCGTAGTAATAATAGACATCGCGCGCATTGTCGGCGCCGCTGGTGTCATTGTCGTCCGAGTGGATGTAACCTCCTGCCCCCTTGAAGTAGCCGCGCGAAAAGTTGAGTTGCACGTCGCCCTCGAGCAACTCAGCATGGAAAGTGGTGGTGGTGGCTGGATTGCCGAGGGCGCGGATGAAGCTGTTAGCCAACCAGAGCTCCGAAAACTGGTCGCGTTGCGCGTCGAGATCGCCGGTGCGCATGCCGCTAAGGGAAACGTGCAGCCATTTTTCCGGGTCGAAGCACAGCCGGCCAACGATGGCTTTGTCGCCGTTGTAGTCGCGCAGCGATGGATGGCCGCCATTCTGGACGGCGAAGATGTAATTGAACTTCCCGATTTGGCCGTACAGTTCGATCCCTTCGTCGACGCCCCAGGTATCACTCACTGAATGAGAGATAAGGGGGTTGTCGATCGCATCACGCGTGAGATATTCCTCACCAAAGGGAACATCGAAGCGGCCGATGCGCAAATTGAGCCAGCGATCGTGATTGAACCATCGGCCGAGGTTTTCGAAGTCGAGATACAGTTCGCCGATGCGAAAGTATGCGTCGGGTTCTTCGCGAGTCAGGATGTTTACTTCGCTGAAAAAATAAACGTCCTTCCAGATGGGCGTTTCGAGGAAGAGCTTTGCTTCATCCACGCGAAACTCTTTGTTTGGGAACGGCCCTTCCGAGCCAGTGTAGAAGAACGCTACGCCGCCTTCGCCTGAGATATGGAGCTTGCCGAGTTCGGCCGATAGCCAGGAGCGCGGCGTAGCCGGCGATTCGGAGGCAGGGAGTTGGCTCTGGCGAGATTCAAGTTCGCCGACCTTGCGATTTAATCGATCGATGACCGCTTGCTGCTGCTTGAGTTCTTCCTTCAACTGCCGCAGCTCGCTTTGGACGGCGGACTCATTCTGGGCAGGGATATCCTGGGCGCACAAAGCCAGTAGTGCGGCCAAAGCTGCCCGCGGCGGCCTTACCCTGCCAAAACTGCCACTCACCAGGGCAGTGCGGGAGCAGACAGAATGCCATTGCCGCAAGAAGGGGCATTTCAAGCTGGTTTGACAGGGCTGGAAATGCTGAAATACAATCCGAATTATGATGCG
The DNA here is from genome assembly GCA_035275085.1 of Verrucomicrobiia bacterium. Taxonomy (GTDB): domain Bacteria; phylum Verrucomicrobiota; class Verrucomicrobiia; order Limisphaerales; family DATENK01; genus DATENK01. The sequence continues at coordinate 2,605 of DATENK010000077.1, forward strand.
GATCGTGTTGCTTTGCAGCGTTGTGCCATTGGCAAGCGCTATAGCTGCGAGCGGCGGATCCGAGGGAGTTGATTTCTTTGAACAAAAGATCAGGCCGGTGCTGGTGGAGCGCTGTTACCAATGCCACAGCGCGGAAAGTGAGAAGCTAAAGGGCGAGTTGTTCCTGGATAGCGCTGAAGGGATGCGCAAGGGCGGGAAATCGGGGGAACCGGCGATTGTGGCCGGGGAACCGGTTCGGAGCTTATTACTCAGCGCGATCTCTTACACGAACTCGGACCTGCAGATGCCCCCGAAGAAGCAATTGCCGCCCCAGGTGGTGGCGGATTTTGTGGCATGGGTGCAGATGGGTGCGCCTGATCCGCGAACTAATGGCTCGGGCACTAGCGTGCGGCCAAAGCCTCGCCCTACCAAAGATCATTGGGCGTTCAAGCCGGTGAAAGCGCCGAAGTTGCCGGAGGTGAAGGACAAGAGTTGGCCGCGCAATGAGATCGATTATTTCATTTTGGCGAAGCTCGAGCAGGCTGGGTTACATCCGGCGCCGGATGCGGATGAGCGCACGTTGATCCGGCGAGCGTACTTTAACCTGCACGGTTTACCGCCCGCCCAGGACGAAGATTGGGATGGGTTGATCGATCGGCTTCTTGCGTCGCCGCACTATGGGGAGCGCTGGGGCCGGCATTGGCTGGATGTGGCACGTTACTCGGATACCAAGGGCTATGTTTATACGGACCGGGAGGACCCGCGCTTTGTCTATTCGCATACCTATCGGGATTGGGTGATCGAGGCGTTCAATCGCGATGTACCTTACGATCGGTTTCTCAAATTGCAGATTGCGGCCGACCAGATGAATTGCGAGCAGAAGGATCTGGCGGCGATGGGTTTTCTGACGCTGGGGCGACGGTTCCTGGGTGTGGTGCATGATATTATCGATGATCGCATCGACGTGCTCACGCGCGGGACGCAGGCGTTGACGGTTTCGTGCGCGCGATGTCACGATCACAAGTTCGATCCAATCAGCACGCGGGACTATTATTCGCTGTACGGCGTTTTTCAGGCGTCGACTGAAAGCATTGTTCCGATTTCATACACGCCCGGCAAGGAGCCGCCGTATGACAAAGAGTTGCGTAAGCGTTCGCAGGAGCTGACTAACGCATTCGAAAAGATACGGGAAGATTTGGCGAACCATTTACGCAAAAAGACGACCGATTATTTGCTGGCGCAGAAAACGGCGCATCTGCTGCCCAGTGAAGAATTTTACGAAATACTTTCGGCCGACGAGGTGAACCCGGCATTTGTGCGGCAATGGCAGCATTATCTCCAAAAGCGCGGGACGAACGATCCAGTATTTGGCGCGTGGCATCGGCAGGGCAAAACGGCGGAGAGCGACAATCCGCTGGTGCGCGAAGCGCTGGCGAAAGCCGAAAACATGGACGACGTGGCGCGTGCGTACGGCGAATTGTTGCAGGGTGCGCATAAGAAAGTGCGGGAGAAGAAGGATCTTAGCGCCGACGAGGAACAGCTTCGCGAAGTCCTTTATGCTGACGACGCGCCGGTTTATCCACCGAAGGGCTCTTACACGGATCAGCAGTTCTTTTTCGATGAAGGCGGCCGGGTGAAGCTGGCCCAATTACAACGCAACATTGACGTGCTCAACCTAACGCACCCGCTGGCGGCGCCGTGTGCGGGGATTCTGGAAGAGAAACCTGATCAGCCGAACCCGCGTGTATTTAAGCGTGGCAATCCCGTGACGCGCGGCGAAGAAGTGCCGCGCCAATATCTGGAATTGATTACGGGCGAGGAGCGGAAGCCATTTACGCACGGCAGCGGACGATCAGAAATGGCTGAGATCATTGCGAGCGGTGAGAATCCGCTGACAGCGCGCGTGCTGGTGAATCGGGTGTGGCATCTGCATTTCGGCGCCGGTTTGGTGAAGAGCACAAGCGATTTTGGAACTCGCGCCGATCCCCCGAGTCATCCCGAACTTTTGGATTATCTAGCGGACCGGTTCGTGCGGGAGGGTTGGTCGATCAAAAAATTGCATCGGCTGATCCTGACCTCGCGCGCATGGCAGCAATCAAGCGAAGGAGCGCCTCCTGCAAATGATCCGGAGAATCGATTACTCTCGCACATGAACCGACAGCGCCTGGACTTTGAAGCAATGCATGATTTCATGCTGGCGGCATCCGGCGAGCTAAGCTGCAAAATGGGCGGGCGCGGCGTAAAATTGTTTTCGCGACCGACGCCCGCCCGACGCGCGGTATATGGATACATCGATCGCCAATTTTTGCCGGCGGTGTATCGCACGTTCGATTTCGCGAATCCCGACATGCATACGCCGGCGCGGCATTTGACGAGCGTGCCACAGCAATCGCTCTTTTTCATGAACAGCCCATTCGTCGTGGAACGCGCCGAAGCGGTGACCGCCGATATTGGTGACGGAGACGAAGCAGTGCGTAAATTGTATGGACGATTGTTCCAGCGAGAGCCTACGCCGAACGAGATCGAGCGCGCTATGACATTTGTGAAGCAGGTTGAGCCTCCGCCGGTGCCAGCACCGCCGGCGCCACTTCCTTGGGAATACGGGGTTGGTGAGGTGGACGAGAGCGGCGCGTTAAAGTCGTTTGTGACGTTTCCGCACTTTGGAGGAGAGGCCTGGCAGGGCGGCGAGTTTTATCCTGATCCGACATTTGGGTCCGCTCAACTGAAAGCGGATTCAGGGCATCCGGGCGACGACAGCACACATGCGGTTGTGCGCCGGTGGAGCGCGCCGAGCAACTGCGTGGTGCGCATTTCAGGCACGCTGTCGCATGAGGCGAAAGAAGGCGACGGTATCCGGGCTTATGTCATGGTCGCGGGCAAACCAGCGATCGCGAGTTGGACATTGCGCGCACAAAAGGCCGAGACGGTGATTGAAGACGTAACGGTGCGCGCTGGTGAATCGATTGATTTTGTTGTCGCCTGTGGAAAAGATTCTTCCAACGATGCATTTAAGTGGGCGCCTCGGGTAGGATCGTGGGATGCGAAGGCGAACTTCGCGGGGCCACCCGAGCCGCCGCTGAAGCCGCTAACTCCCTGGGCGGCGTTTGCGCAAGTGCTGCTGTTCTCGAATGAGTTCATGTTTGTTGATTAGGACTCGTAACGAGCGGACCGCGGCTGTGTCCGCAGGACCAGCCGCACGGGCGAGGTTTTTGATGCGTTCGAAGCTGCTGCGGCTGGTCCTGCGGACACAGCCGCGCTCCGGCCGTGTTGCGGGGATCCAACAGAAGACATTGACGTTACGGTAAACAGATACTGTCGCGGCGCGACGAGTTCTACCACCGGTCAACGGTTGATCAGCGGCGCGAT
>DATENK010000078.1:0-3190 GCA_035275085.1 Verrucomicrobiia bacterium
GGTCCGCAGGCACGCCAGACGATCCGGCAAAAAAAACCGGATATGCTTTTCCTGTATCTAGCGACCCGCGGTTACGAAGGATTGGAAAAGGCGGAGAGCGTGCTCAAGGTTTTTCCGCGGCTTCCAAGCGTGCTTCTGGCCGTCAACAATAGCCCGGAATACACCGCGCGAGCTTTGCAGGCAGGGGTCGACGCTGTTTTGCCGCAAACGGCAAAGCCGATAGAACTCGAACGAGCGATCCGCGCGGTCATGCGGGGCAACTCATACCTTAGCCCGCACCTTCCCCAAACCGATCCGCGCGAAACACCTTTCCATCGACTCACTCCCCGACAGCGCACCGTGTTGAGACTCATGGCCGAAGGCAAAAGCACCAAGGAAGTGGCCAAAGCGATGGACCTCAGCCCAAAAACCGTCGAATTCCACCGTGCGCGCCTGATGGAACGCCTGCAAATTTACGACGTCGCCGGCCTGGTTCGTCTCGCCGCGCGGGTTGGCTTGGTGTCGATTGACAAGTGACTCACGGGCTTTCCATGTTCCGCGCGCGGCACGGGGAATTCAACGAGATACAAGCCTTGACTGATCGTTGACAGATTCAAAAGGATTAAAGCCCTCAACGAACTGCGGAACATTTCGCCTGCTCCCGCCTCCTACAGCCAGCCTGTGAAATTATCGACGATGTTTTTCCTGGCTTGGGCTGCCGCGGCTACCTTGTCGCTGGCTGTGGCGCAAACTCCTACCGTGACAATCGTCGCTACCGACCCGGATGCCGCTGAAACGTTCCCAAACCAACCGCGGAACCCCGGGGAATTTCTGCTGTCCCGTACGGGAGACGCAAGCAGTGCGTTGACCGTCGCAGTGCGCCTGCGCGGCGATGCCGTCCAAGGTCTCGACTACCGGTTTGCGAGCCCAGTGACGTCGACTTTCACTATCCCTGCCAACGCCGGCAGTCTGACGATTCCGGTTTATCCGATAGATGATGCTGTGACGGAACCAGACGAACGGGTCGAAATTGAGATTCTTAATTCGCCGGGCAATGCCTACATCCTTGGCGCCGAGAGCCGCGCCCGCCTTGCGATCCATGATAATGACGATCCGAATCTACCGCCCCGGACAGTGGTGAGCGTGATTGCCATTGATCCGGACGCAGCCGAAACTTCGACCGGCTTTGTCAATACCGCGACGTTCCGCATCATGCGCGAGGTCAATACCAATGTGACGGTGGAGGTAATTTATCGTCTCCGTGGCACCGCCGTCCTCGGCGCGGATTATACTGCCCCGTCCAGCGTTAGCATACCAGCCGGCGCCTTCAGTTCGGATGTGATCATTACGCCAATTGATGACCGATCAATCGAGGCAACGGAGTCGGTGACGCTCGATCTGCAGGATCCCGTTTGCGTGGCGGCGTTTCCGCCACCACCGGAGTGCTATGTCATCGGCTCGCCCGCCTCCGCAACCATCGCGATTCTCGACAACGAAATCCCGCCACCGCCGCCGGCTCTGACGCTGAACGTCACTCAGGATACGAATGTGTTCGGGTTTCCCGCGAAGGTGAATGGCTCCCTGGTCGCGGTGGCGCCAACCAGCCATATCTCTTCATACGAGATCCGCCTGAACGGAACCCTGATGTTTTCCGACAACACAGATTATCTCCAACCGCCCGCGCCAGGCGTGCCGTTCGAATTCAACTTCTTTATGACTAATCTAGGCGGCGGATCGCAGATCGTGCAGGCCACCGTCACTGATGATCAGGGCCTCAGCACGACGATCGAGCGCGCGGTCTTCATCGTCGCGATTCAGCCACCTCCGCCACCGCGTGCCACGTATTCCATTGTTGCCCTCGATTCTGACGCCGCCGAAACCTTGCCCGGCGAAGCGCCGGTATCAGCCCGTTTTCTGTTCACGCAAATCGGGACCCCCGGCGAACTTGAATTCTTCAGTTACTCCTTCATCGGCTCGGCGCGGGAAGGCGTGGATTATACGATCAGCTACGGCCCTGCGATTTCGGCGACCAACGGCGTCACGAACATCCTGTCGCAAGAGATCACGATCAATCCTGTCGATGATTTACTGGTCGAAGGAATAGAGACGGTGAAGATGCAGTTGTGCTTTCCGATCATCGTAATGGTTTACGGTGTCGGCGCGCCGATTGGTGTTGCTTGCACCGGCGACGTTCCCGGCCTTAACGCCACAATCAATATTCTCGATAATGACACCGAACCGCCCCCGGTGCCCATCATCACCATTGCCGCGACCGATCCTGTGGCGGCCGAAGTTCCGCCCGAGCTGGGAACGAACGATACCGCGGTCTTCACTGTTACACGACACGGACCCACCGAAGGGGCCGTGACCGTGCATTACGCAATCAGCGCGCCGCCCAGGGTTCAGAATGGTGTGGACTATGAAGAACTTCCTGGGATCGTCACGATTCCTGCAGGTGCGACCAGTGTGGATATTATCCTCAAACCAATCTTTGATCTGTTTTTGGAAGGTGACGAAGCCGTGCTGCTGACGCTCCTTCCATCGCCGCTACCCTTGCGCGTTCCAGGGAGTTACTTGATTGATACCGAGACGGTCGCCAGCATGGTCATACACGATTATGCGCCGAGTAATATACCAGTGGTGACGATCTGGGCGAACGACCCGCAGGCCATTGAGGATCCCGTGATCCGGCGCAACGGCAGCTTTATTGTTCAACGGAGCGGCAACACAAACGACAGCATTACTGTGTACTATGACATCGGTGGGTCAGCTTCCAACGGCTTTGATTACGCCGCGCTGCCCGGCCGCGTGACCATCGGCGCTGCTTCGCGCGGCGTACAGATCCCCGTCGTTCCAATCGCCGATAGTATCAACGAAGGCATCGAGGCGGTCGGCCTTACGTTGCAAGCGCCGCCCGAGGCTGTTTATTCCCCACCCTATCTAATTGGAAACCCGCACAGCGCCGGCGTCAGCATTCAGGACCGCTTGCGGCGCGCCAGACCTGCTCTGCTGCCTGGGGGCTTTTTCGTGGTGCCTTTGCCCACGACGACACCGTGCTGCGTCATCGAAGCGTCTAGCAATCTGGTGGATTGGCAACAGATCGGAATTACAGATGCCAGCCAAGCGGCGGGAGAAATTGACCAATTCATCGACGTGGACGCCACCGCCCACCAAATGCGCTTCTACCGGACGGCACCCTGCCCTTCGTCCC
>DATENK010000079.1:0-13173 GCA_035275085.1 Verrucomicrobiia bacterium
GCCTGATCGCTCAGCGCGAAGAACTGTTGACTACGCAGAAGCTCGCGGAACTTGAACTGTCGCGTCTCGAGCAAATGCTCGCCGAAATGCAGGCGCCCATTGAGGAGCGCATCAAAGCTTACGAGCATCGGATCACTGAACTGGAGCAGGCGCTCAAGGCCAAGGGCGAAGAAAGCCATGAACTCATTGAGACAATGATCCGCCTCACTCGCCAGAAACTCGAAGCCGAACGCGAGGCTACTCCAGGCATGACCTGGAATTAAGTCTTTCGCGCGTAGACGACCATGGTGCTCCCGCCTGCCAGCATTGCGGAGAGACCAAACAGTCCCGCGGCAGGGCCGCAGGCCAGATGTCCAAGCCATTGACCGAAACCTGTCGCTCGTCCATCCCGGAGCGCACTGTACAGCCAGTTCATCCGCAAGCCGGCATAGTTCAGAAAAGATTGCGCGGCACTGAAAAAATCGTACTCAAAGGACCGATCGGTGATCGCTTCGATCCCAAAGCTCGCGGATTCGAGCGATTGTATGAGCGCAGCCGATGTGAAATGGGTCAGGTGTCGCGGAACATCGAGATGAAACCATTTATCGCGGGCGGCGCGGGCTTCCGGACTGCCAAAATTCGGGACGGCAACGAGAAATGCTCCGCCGGGTCGAAGGAGACGACGAATCTCGCGCAGGGCCTCAGTTGGACGCTCGAAATGTTCGAGCACGTGCCACATGACCGCTGCGTCGAATGAAGCGCTGGGCAGCTTCAGCCCCGGCAGCGTGCCGATGTGCACGGGCAACTCAAGCTGTTCGCGCGCGTAGGTGGCCGCCGCATCGCTCATCTCTGTGCCCGTGACGTCCCACCCCCGCCGCTGAAACGCGCGCAAGAGATGTCCGCGCCCGCACCCAACGTCCAGGACGCGACCGGATTTTCCGCCCGCGACCATTTCGACTTTGCGCGCGCGTGACGCGTACAGTTGGTGTTGCAGCCACTCGATAAGTCTGGGAAAGCGATTCGCTTTGGGATCGCCGTAGTACGAGTTCGGATAGTAGCGCTCCCATTGCTCCGGCACAGGATCGGTGAAGGCCAGCCCACAAGTTGTGCATTCGAAAATTTGGAATGAATCGCCGCTGATGTAATCGCGCGCGGCGAACAGACGGACCAATTCGCCGCTTTGGCAGTCACATCGGCGTTGCGGCGTCGGGCTCATTTCTGCGACTGTATCAGACATTTTGAAGACGTTCGATGCCATCATTGTTGGGTTGGGCGCGATGGGCAGCGCTGCGGCTTATTACCTTGCGAAGCGCGGGGCACGGGTCCTCGGCCTGGACCGCTTCCGGCCGCCGCATGCCTTCGGATCCTCGCACGGTCAGACGCGGATCATCCGCGAAGCCTATTTTGAGCATCCGGCCTACGTGCCGCTGGTGCAGCGCGCGTACGAGCTCTGGCATGAACTGGAACGCGCGGCCGAAACGCAACTCTTTCTGAAAACGGGCGGACTGATGATCGGCGGGCACGACGGAGTTGTGGCTGGGGGTGCGCGCATAAGCGCGCAGCAACATCAGTTGCCATTCGAGGAACTTTCGGCGAGGGAAATTCACAAGCGCTTTCCGGCGCTGCGCCCGGCCGAGCACATGGTTGGCATCTTGGAACCACGTGCCGGAATCCTGTTTCCCGAAAAATGCATCGCCGCGCATTTGGGTCAAGCGGCGCGCGTCCAACTGAATTACGGCGAGCAAGTGGTTCGCTGGAAGACCGACGGCGCCGGCGTTGAGGTAGCCACGGACAAGGACACGTACGCAACGGGAAAGCTCGTATTATCTGCGGGAAGTTGGATGACGCAGCTGGTGCCCGAATTGCCTTTAGTCGTTGAGCGGCAGGTGCTGTTCTGGTTCGCAGCCACGCAACCGGAGGTCTTTCAGCCGAAGCGTTGCCCCATCCACTTGTGGGAACACAGCCCAGGTAAATACTTTTATGGCTTTCCCGATGTGGGGAATGGCGTGAAAATCGCCGGGCACCACGAAGGCGAAATCACGCATCCCGACAGAATCAACCGCACCGTGTTCCCTTCGGAAGTGGCCGAGATCCACCGGGTCGTCAGTCCTTATTTGCCTTCGCTTACCAGCCGCTGCCTCGAATCGGTCGTCTGCATGTACACGAATACCCCGGATGGCCATTTCCTGATCGATCGCCATCCCGCGCACGAGCAGGTGCTGTTGGTCAGCCCGTGCTCCGGTCACGGTTTTAAATTCTCAAGTGCGATTGGTGAAGTAGTGGCCGACCTGGTGGTCGACGGCCGCTCGAAGTTCGATCTGTCGTTTTTCAGTTTTCGCTGGTAACAATCGTTCCCGGTGAAACTGGGATTTGTCAGCGCGATTCTGCCGGACCTCGGAGTCGATGACGTTTTGGCCTTTGCGGCCAGGGAAGGCTTCGACGTCGTCGAATTGATGTGCTGGCCAAAGGGAAAAGCGGAGCGTCGCTACGCTGGCGTGACGCATGTCGATGTCACGGACGTCAAGCCTCAGAAGCTAAAAGGCCAGGCATCGGCCCTTGGATATTATCCCAATCCATTGTCTGCCGACGAGAATGAGGCGGAGATTTACATCGACCACTTGAAACGCGTGATCTCCGCCGCGCCGCCGTTGGGGATCGACACGGTGAATACATTCGTGGGGCGCGATCCCACGCGCTCCGTCAATGACAATTGGGCGCTCTTCAACGAGCGATGGCCTGGAATTGTGAAACACGCCGAAGCCTGCGGCGTCCGTATCGCGATCGAGAACTGCCCGATGCTGTTCACACAAGACGAGTGGCCGGGCGGAAAGAATCTGGCGGTGTCGCCGAAGATATGGCGGGAGATGTTCGAAAGAATCCCAAGCAGAAACTTCGGGCTCAATTACGATCCGTCTCATTTGGTCTGGCAATTCATGGATCCGGTTAATCCCATCCGCGAGTTTGGTGATCGCATTTTTCACGTCCACGCCAAAGACGCGCGCCTGTTGCGCGACCGACTGAAGGAAGTCGGCATTCTAGCCACGCCGCTGGAATATCACGAACCGAAGCTGCCCGGGCTGGGCGACGTAAAATGGGCAGAGTTCTTTGCGGCGCTGCACGACGCCCGCTACAATGGCGCCGTCTGCATCGAATTGGAGGATCGCGCGTTTGAAGGATCGCTCGAAGACCGGAAGCGTGGACTCATTCAGGCAAAACAGTTTTTGGAGCCATTCATATGACCGATACGCCAACATTGCGCGCCCTCGCAAAGATGATCGACCACTCGCTGCTGCATCCCACCATGACCGATGCAGAAATTCGCAGCGGCTGCGAACTTGCACAAAAGTATGATGTCGCGACTGCGTGCGTGAAACCATACAGTATCGGGCTGGCGAAGGAGGTGCTGGCTGGGTCAGAGGTCGGTGTTTGCGCCGTGATCGGCTTTCCCCACGGGAACAGTACCACTGCGATCAAAATCACCGAGACTGAGGCAGCAGTGAAGGCGGGCGCTACTGAGATCGATATGGTGATCAATATCGGCAAGGCCCTAAGTGGTGAATGGGAATACGTCCACGACGAGATCAAGGCGATCAACAAGGCTTGCGCCGTTTTGAAGGTGATTTTCGAGAACGACTATCTGCAAGAAACCCATATCATTCGATTGTGCGAGATCTGTTCGGAAATTGGCGTCGCGTTTGCAAAGACCTCCACAGGCTACGGCTTCGTCAAGCAGCCGAACGGCATGTATTCCTATAAAGGCGCAACGGTCGAGCACCTCAAGCTGATGCGAAAACATTGCGCCCGTTCCGTGCAGATCAAGGCCGCCGGCGGCGTCCGCACGCTGGATGATTTGCTCCTGGTTCGCTCGCTGGGCGTCAGCCGCATCGGTGCCACCGCCACGGGTTCAATTCTGGACGAAGCAAAAAAACGAGGACCTGGAGTCAACGCCGGCAAGTCGCTATCACCAGGCGGCTATTGAAAACGACTAAAAAGTCCAAGGCGACTTTGCTATTTCCGCACCCACCAAAACATTCGCTCGAGTCCTGTGCGGTTCGGATAAGAGCGCGGCACCCAGTCTTCGGTCAGCCGAAAATGAGGCGAAAACCGCTGCACCACTTCATCGCGGGTCGTCCCAAAGGGCGGCCCGTCCTTGTCGGGAATCAGATAGTGCACAGCCAGGAATTGCCCGCCGGGCTTTAGCCAGCGCAACGCTGCTTCGGCATATGCCGCGCGTTGTGCGGGATCAATCGCGCAATACAGAGTGTGCTCGAACAACCAATCGAAACGCATCGGCGGAGGATCGGACAAAAAATCGGCCAGCCGATATTCGACGTTCTTCAGTCCCTGTGATTTTTCGCGACACAAACGAATCGCCGAAGGGGCGATATCGAACCCATAGGCCTGAAATCCCGATGTCGCCCACGTGCGCACGTCGTGTCCAGTCCCACAGCCCGGAACGGCGACTGCAGTCGGTGGCAACTCCGGGTGCGCGGTCAGAAAATCCACCAGGCCGGGCGATGCCGCGCCCTTCTCCCACGGCATATCGCCGGTTTGATATCGTTGTTCCCAATCCGTTTCCATGCCGCTCAATTGGGAATTATCGGCCGAACTTAGCGCGTCGGCAAGTGCTTGCTCGTCCGCAAAGTGAAATCGCTCATGTCGAGCGCAAGATCGTTTATGTCATTCTGCTGAATGTCGCGGTCCCAGCTGAAGGCGCCGGCCAGACGTGCGCCGGCCGATTCTCCACTGCGCCGCGCCGCAACCCGACAGGAATGCTGTAAGTATATCGAGAAGGCGACTGGTACTTGCTTCATCGCGCGATTAGTGAGTCACGCGTCGATTTGTCAACGTCATCTCGTCGTCGCCCCCGAGGATCCGTGATGCGCATATTTAGCGGGATTCTTCTCGAAAGCGGCCTGGCAGGTCTTGCTGCAGAAACAATAGGTCTCGCCGCCATACTCGGCCGTTGGAGTCGTTTGCTTCATCCGAAATTCGACGCAGGCAAGGTCGTTGTTGTAGCGGCAGACCTCGCACCTGCCGGTCTGTCCACCCGAGGCCGTGGGTTGCGAATTCGTCGCGCACCCGAAAAACAGCGCCACGACTGCCAGGGCCACGAATGTCAGCATGCGATTCATCACATTGTATTGTAGCAATTAGACCGTGTTTTAAAACTCGAAATTCAATTCGGCCAGCAGCTTAAAATCCGTCTCCAATTGCTCCCCATTCAGATCCTGCATCACAGGTATCGGCGCAGCCACCGTCAAGCCCAGATGGGGTCCAAAGCGCGCGCGGACGCCGGGCGTCACAAACAGCGCATCGCCGCCGGTATTAGGATCGCGCTCGCCGCCTTCTTTGCTCTTGAACAGATGACGAAAATTGAGTTCTGCAAAAACGCTCGGTTGAAACGTTGCCTCAACGTCCTCGACAATGCGATACGCGACCGCCACGCCGGCATCAATCCGGTCGCCCAACCGAAAATCGTCGTGCTCGCCGCGCAACGTGTATTGTGCAGCGGCGTCCAGCGTGAGTTGTTTGGTGAGGAAGCGCGAATGCGCCAGGCCGAGCATCCCATCGTATGCGCCGGAACCCGCCGTCGCCGAAGGCTCGACACGTTCGCCTTCGGAATTATAAACACTGCTTTTCCCGGTCGGAACTTTTACACCACCGAAAACAGCAAAATGTCCCATCGGCCCATGATAAAACCGATACTTGGCCGTCACCCACATGTCCGTCAGGCCATCCGGATCGAACGTGATGATTTCCGTCTCGCCCGTGGCAGGGTTGAACTCAGCTTCGCGTGCGTTCTCGGCATCGTAATACCCGATCGAAAGCCCAACCTGAAAATTTTCAACCACGCCATAAGACAGCGAGATGGACGTGAGATAGCTTCGGTCGAGCAAATCGATATCTCCGGCGCGCGTGGCTTTCCGCGTGACGGCGCCCTCAGAAAGGTCCTGAAATTCCGTAAAATCTTCGCGAACCGAGATTGAGAATTTTCCCGGCTTCATGGTCTCGCCGCTCGGTGTGCCTACGCCCCCGCCTGAGGTTCCTGGCCCATGGTCAGCCAGCGCGGCGTTGAACACCAAGGTACTCCCCGTGAGTCCCAGCCACTTACGTATTTGCATATTGCTCATTTGTACCTGTTTTTGCTTCGGATGCGATGATTGTACTGGCCTCCGTGTTCCCGGTCCCGGTTCGTTTCTCTATCCATTCATACAACGTTGGCAGTAGCACCAATGTCAAAAATGTGGAGCTGATAATACCGCCGATCACGACCGTGGCAAGCGGGCGCTGGACTTCAGCGCCCGCACCGGTCGCGATTGCCATCGGCACAAAGCCGAGGCTCGCGACGAGCGCGGTCATCAGCATCGGACGCAGACGTGTAAGCGCGCCTTCCAACACAACCTCGCCAATAGGCCTGCCAGCCTGTCGGAGCTGATTGAAAAAGGTGATGAGCACGAGACCGTTCAGCACCGCAATGCCGCTGAGCGCGATAAAGCCGATCGCCGCAGAAATACTGAAGGGCATTCCGAAAATCGCCAGCGCGAATACTCCGCCGCTCGCAGCCAGCGGCACGGTGAGAAAAATTAATCCCGCCTGCCGCAAGCTTCCAAAGGCAGCAAAGACCAGCACAAATATTAGCACCAACGCGAGGGGGACCACCACCATCAGCCGCGCGCGCGCTGCCAACAGGTTCTTAAACTGCCCACCGAACTCGACGCTGCACCCAGGAGGAATGGCGACCAGGCTCTTGATCTTCTCCTGAGCCTCCCGCACGAAGCTTTCGACGTCCCGACCCTCCAGTTCCACCATGATTGCCGCTCGCCGCCGGCCCAGTTCACGCGTGATCATGTGGACGCGGTCGGACACGTTGAACTGTGCAAGCTTCCCAAGCGGTAACAGTCCTGTGTCGCTTGCGCGCACTGGCAAACGCCCAAATTGCTCAAAGTCGCCGCGGTTGTTTTCCGAAAGCCGGACCATGATCGGATAAAAGCGGTTGGCCTCGTAAAAGGTCCCGATCCTTTCGCCAGCCAGTGCTGCTCCGATAACGTCGTTCACCTCGTGCGCATGAACATTGTAGCGGCGCAACGCGTCCCGATCCAAAGTAATCTCGAGCAGCGGCGCCTTGCCCATCGGCTCGAACTCAACCTCCTCAGCGCCAGGGATCGATTGCACGACTTTGAATACTTCGGACGCAACCTCTTCAAGCTCTCCAAAATCCTCCCCAAAAATTTTTACTGCAATATCCGAACGAACGCCTTCCATCATTTCATTGAAGCGCATCGCAATGGGTTGCGAGAAAAAATAGGTCTGGCCGGGGATCCGATTCGTCAGCTCGGCGGTCATCAGGTTGACCAGTTGTTCTTCAGTAATCGGCCTGCCATTGACTTTGCGCCATTCCTTTCGCGGACGAAGCATCATGTACGTGTCTGAAACATTCACGCCCATCGGATCGTTCGCCGCCTCATCCGTCCCGATCCGCGCAAACATGTCCGTCACCTCGGGAAATTTTTCCAACAACAGCCGCTCCGATCGCTTTTGTATATCAATTGACGCGGTCAAACTGATGCTCGTCCCCCGAATAAACCAGGTCGTGAAAGCGCCTTCATTAAGCCGTGGCACAAATTCCGCCCCGAGCCGCGGCAGAATCAGAACTGCCGCCAGTACGAGCATCACCGCGGCTCCTACAAACCACCAACGCCGCCGCAAGGCGAGGCGAAGCACGGATTCATAAAGACGCGTAGCGAGTTGGATCGACTTGTTCTCACGATTGATCAAATCACGGTTTAAAAATAGGGAACAGAGCACCGGCGTAAGTGTCAACGCCAACACAACCGCGCCGAAGAGCGCAAAGACTACGGTGAACGCCATTGGCTTGAACATTTTCCCCTCCACACCGCTCAATGCGAAAATCGGCACATAGACGATGCCAATGATCAGCACGCCGAAAAACATCGGGCGCGCTACCTGCCGGCAAGCGCCCAGAATAGTTTGTTCGCCTTCCTGCTTCGTAAGCGCCCGACCCAGCGCGCGCCGTCGCTCGCCCATATGCCGCACGACATTTTCGACAATCACAACCGCGCCATCTACAATCAGTCCGAAATCAATGGCTCCCAGGCTCATCAGATTGCCGGAAACTTTGTTCTGTACCATGCCCGTCACGGCAAAGAGCATCGAAAGCGGGATCGCCGATGCCACGATCAGCGCCGCGCGCCAATTGCCCAGCAGCAGGAACAGGATCGCCATTACCAGAATTGCCCCTTCAAACAGGTTGGTTAAAACTGTTCGGATGGTTCGATCGACAATATCGCTGCGCGTGTAAAGCTCCCGAATCTCGACGCCTCGCGGGAGCTTGGATCGGAGATCGCGCAGTTGGTTGTGCACCCGATGGGCAACCACACGGCTGTTTTCTCCGGGCATCATCATCACCGAGCAGATTAAGGCCTCATCCCCTCCCTCGGTGCCGGCGCCGGTGCGCACGCTCGAGCCGATCCCAATTTCGGCAAGATTGCGGACGAGAATCGGTTCCACACCCGCGCCGAGCTTCACCGGCACGCCCCCGATCTGTTCGGCTGTTTGCACGCGCCCAACTCCGCGCACAAGCACTTGCTCGCCGCCACGCTCGATTGCGCCGCCGCCGGAGTTTTCCATGCTTTCCCGTAAGACTTGCACAAGGTCCTCGAATGCTACCCCTGCGTTCATCAGTTTTTCGGGATCAGGCTGCACGACGATCTGCCGCTCGTAGCCGCCGGTCGCGTTTACGTCCGAAATGCCGGTTACTGCCCGCAGGATTGGCTTGATGGTGAATTCCTGGATCGCCCGCAGTTCCATGAGTTGTTCAGGGCGGGTGGCGGGTTTGTTAGTGGCACCCTTTCCGTAATCCAGCGAATAATAATAGATCTCGCCAAGGCCGGTGGACATCGGCCCCAGCCGGGGTTGCACGCCGGGCGGTAATGTTTGTCCAAGGTTCCCGAGCCGCTCCGAAACAAACTGGCGCGCGCGCAGGATGTCCGTACGATCTTCAAAGATCAGCGTGACTTGGGATAAGCCGAATTTGGAAAGCGAGCGTTGCTCGAGCACGCCCGGCACACCGGCCATTTCCATTTCGATCGGCAGTGTGATTTGCTTTTCGATCTCCTCCGGCGCGAGCGCGGGCACCATCGTGTTGATTTGTACCTGGACATTCGTGATATCAGGCACGGCATCAATGGGCAACCGGAGCGCAGACCAGACTCCCGCTACGACCAGTACCAACGCACCGAGCAGCACAAAAGTTCGCTGCCGTAGCGAGGCCTCCAAAATGCGGTCGATCATGGCTGCTGCAAGAGATCCTGTGCCATGCCCGTAAGGAGTTGCAGTTCCTGCGCTGCGTCCACCGCTTCTTTCCGCGTTTCGAGCAGCGCCTCGACCGCATCCAGATACTGCTTTTGCAATTCGATGTAAGTTGCCACCGGCACCGCACCGAGGCGATAATGTCGGTCCGCGAGGTCCGCCGCGTCTCGGAAATGCTCGATCGAATTCACACGGGACTTGTTGATTTCGTCCACCTTCGCCTGGTAACGCGCGGCGGCTTCGGCCACCTTGCGCTCGACCTCCCGCTGCGCGACGCGCAGCGCCGTTTCCGCCTGCAACTGTTTCGCTTCTGCGGCTCCGATATTTCCGGCGTTGCGGTTCCAGAGTGGCAGCGGAAGCGAAACGCCGACCAGCAACATCCGCTCCTGGTCGCCCACGCGCTGCTCTGAATATTGCGGACCGATGCTCCACCTCGGAAACCGCTCGTTTCTCGCGAGCGAGACGCGCAAGCCGCTTTGGCTGAGTTCCACTACGCGCATGCGCAATTCAAAATTGTTCGTCAACGCCGCCGCGCGAAGCGCTTCCGAATCTGGAGCGGGCAGGAATTTCAGGGAGGGCGCACTCACCGAAAGAGACTCGCTCACCGGCATGCCACGCAATTGGTTCAGCTCAAACAACGCGATTTGTTTCTGGATAGCGGCTTCACTGGCCTTGCGTTGCATGGAAATGTCCATGGCCTCGATGACGCGTGTCTCCAATAAGGGCGTGATTCCCGCGGCATCGCGCTGCACCAGCACGTCGCGTAATAACCGCAGACGCTCCGCCACCTCCCGCACGGCCCGGGCCTTCTGATCTGCGGCGTAGACATTGTACCCGGCCGATCGCACGCGGGAGGTCAAGGCAACCCTGAATCGCTCGAGCCCGATTTGCGCGAGCTCGATGTCGCCATTCGCGATCGCCTTCCGCAAACCCAATCGCCCCGGCCATTCGAATGGTTGCATCACCGAGACAGACCACGCCACGCCTTCGTCCCCGACCATGCGCATCCGTCCGCCATCGGCGCTCAACTCCGGGTTCGCCCATGTGCCCACGTGCTTACGGTTCGCTTTCGCCGCGGCGATCTCCGCTTCGTAAAACTTGAGCTCCGGATTCTGCCGCAACGCTTCGTCCACCAATATCGAAAGGGTGTTCATATCCGCACCGTGGGCAGCCACGACCAGACACAATAATGCAAATAAATATAAATTTTTCATAGGACTTCACTGAACCAATAAACCGAAACAGGGATTAAGAAATTACAGAAGAACTGACGGGGCGCGGGGAAGCGGCGCGGCGCGCGAGGAGAATTGCCAGGCAACGGTCAAATCAGCCGGAGGATTCCGCCGGGACTGAGCGGGTTGGAGAGTCGGTGCCTGTTCTTCCCAAAGCAAAAGTTCAGTAAGGCCAATGGCCAGGTCGTCATAATCCTGTAGCTTGTAAAAACCCGACTCGACTACCGCGCATGCATCCGCCCCGCAATCATCGTCTTCGTGCGGATTCGTGCCCTCATGACCGCAACACATGAGAAATTCCAAGCCGGGGAGCACCTCCAGCGCGCAATGCATTGTCACCGGCAGCCACAACACCGCCAGCGTCAACGCCATCAAGACCTTTGCGCGTCGCACAAGCACATCCTTACCATCGGCAGATGTGATTTCAACTGCAAAGCTTCCTCGATGCCCATTCCAATTTCTTCGACTTTTCACCTTTGCTTTCCCATATTCCTGCGGCGCATGAAGTCGATGACCGGATATGGCTGGGGCGAATGTTCCCGCAATGGGTTCAAGGTCACCGTCGAGCTCAGCTCGGTCAACCGCAAGCAAAGCGAAGTGTCGATGAACCTGCCGCGTGAGCTGGAGGTGCTCGAAGCTCAAATTCGCGATGAGATCAACCAATCCATCGCCCGTGGACGCGTAACGGCGCGCGTTTCATTGCATGCCATTGAAGGCAAAGAAGCCGCGCGCGCACACATTAATCGTGCCCTGGCCAAGGCCTACGCACGCGAATTGGAGCGGCTCGCGAAAGAATTGAAGCTCAGCGGCGCTGTGTCTCTGGATCTCCTCTTGCGCGCTCCGGGCGTATTGCAATCCAACGAGGAGATGGCTGACGCCGAGCATTTTTGGCCCGCGATCGAGAAGGCCCTCCGGCAGGCACTCACCATGCTGGTCGGCGTGCGCCAGCGCGAAGGCGCGGAATTGCGCAAGGACCTGTGCAAACGCATCGCGCTCATGCGTCAGGCGGTCGGGCGCGTTCAAAAGCAAGCGCCCGAGGTTCAGAAACGCTATCGTGAACAACTCCTGGAGCGCATCAAATCCGCGGGTTTCAACGACCTCAATATCGAAGAAGATCGCCTGCAGAAAGAAATCGTTTACTTCGCCGATCGCTCCGATATCACGGAAGAACTCACGCGCTTGGGCAGCCATTTTCAGCAGTTCGACGATTGCCTCAAAAAGGGCGAGCCAGTTGGGCGCATGCTGGACTTCCTGGCGCAGGAAATGAATCGCGAGATCAATACCATCGGCTCGAAGGCGAATGACTCGGCTATTTCCCGCGAAGTGGTAGTCCTCAAAACTGAGCTCGAAAAGTTTCGCGAACAAGCCCAAAACGTGGAATAAGAAGACATGTCGTCGCGAATGCCAGCGCCGCTGCTGATCGTCCTTTCCGCCCCTTCCGGCGCGGGCAAAACGACGGTCGTGCAGCAACTTTTGGCCTCCAATCGCGACATCACACGCGTGATCACTTGCACAACGCGCGCGGCTCGGCCGGGTGAACAGGACGGCATCGATTATCACTTTTATGACCCCGCGCGGTTTGCCAAGGCCGTCGACGCCGGCCTGTTTCTCGAACATGCGACCGTGTTTGGTAACAGTTACGGCACGCTCAAGTCCGAGGTGCTCGAAAAATTGCGCGCCAACAAAGACGTCATCCTCACGATCGATGTCCAGGGCGCTGAAAGCATCCGCGCATGCGCCGGCCGTGATCCAGAGTTGAAACGCTCGCTGGTGACTGTGTTTCTCGCACCGACTTCGCTGAAGGTATTGGAGCAGCGCTTGCAAAAGCGCGGCGCCGATTCGCCGGAAGCCATCCAGAAGCGCCTGAGTATGGCGCGCGAGGAAATTGCTCATTGGAAGTCGTTCGATTACCTCCTCATCAGCACCACCATCGAAGAAGATTTCCGCCGTATGCTCTGCATCATTGACGCCGAAAAGATGCGCCAACCCCGCATGACCGTTCCCGACTATGAATAATCGATATATTGTTGGCGCGGACAGGCTGTCCGCGCTCCGATCCCAATGAGCGTTGGTCCCCATATCGTTCTTGGCGTCACCGGCTCTATCGCGGCACATCGCGCCATCGATATCGCGAGCCTCCTGGTGAAAGCCAATGCCGACGTCCACGTCGTCATGACCACGGATGCTCTGCAATTCATTACCGCCCTGCCTTTCAAAACGCTTTCGCGCCATCCAGTCGTCACCAACCTCTACGATGAGGAAGAAGGCTGGAAGCCGACGCACATCACGCTTGCCGACGATACGAAGCTGCTCCTGATCGCCCCGGCCACCGCTAACATCATTGCTAAACTCGCGCACGGCATCGCGGATGATGCGCTTACGTGTATCGCCCTCGCCTTGAACCCAAATGCTCGGCTCGTAATCGCCCCCGCCATGAATGGCAAAATGTGGCAGCACGCCGCCACGCAGCAAAACGTCGCCACCCTCAAATCGCGCGGCGTGGAATTTCTCGGACCGGACGCCGGCATGCTTGCCTGCGGCTATGAGGGTTTAGGACGGCTTCTTCCCGTCGAAAAGATCGCCGACCGGGTGATCCAATTGACCAAGGGTCTGTGAGGGGCCCACCCCC
>DATENK010000080.1:0-9326 GCA_035275085.1 Verrucomicrobiia bacterium
CTCTCGGTGACGCGCAAGGTCTGTCGCTTGCCGTAAGTCCCGTCGCCGAAGACCGGGTAGCCGAGGTGTTGAAAATGGACGCGTATCTGGTGGGTGCGGCCGGTGTGTAGGACGACTTCGACGAGCGTAGCGTCCTTGAGGCGCTGTTTGACGCGATATTCGGTGCGGGCTTCGCGCCCGCCCATGTCATCGCTAACCGCCATGCGCTTGCGATGGCTGGGATGGCGCTCGATGTTAGCGCGAATCTCGCCGCCGGCGCGCTCAATTCGGCCGCAGACAATCGCAAGATAAATCTTTTCCATGGTGCGTCCGGCGAATTGTTTCTGGAGATTGACGTGGGCGAGATCGTTCTTCGCCACGATGAGGCAGCCGCTGGTATCGATGTCGAGGCGATGGACGATGCCAGGACGTTCGATGCCGCCGATGCCGCTAAGCTGACCTTTGCAATGGTGCAGAAGGGCGTTCACGAGTGTGCCACGTTCATGGCCCACTGACGGATGCACCACCATTCCGGGTGCCTTGTTAATGACTAACAAATCTTTGTCCTCGAAAATAATATCGAGCTTTATCTTCTCCGGCTTTACTTCGCTCACCCCCGGCTCGGGCCAATAGATACTCACTTCATCTCCGGCGCGCGGACGATGCGTGGGTTTGATTTCCTCGCCATTGACGCGAATGTGCCCAAGCTCGATCAGGCGTTGAATGGCGCCGCGCGACATGGCGGGATAACGCGCCCGCAGATAAGTGTCGAAGCGCTCATTGGGCAGTGTTTGCTCGATGGTGAAGCGCTCGGTGCGTCCCGGCTCGGCGGGGAGGCCTTGGCCAACTTCCTGGCTCATCCACTCTTTTGGACGGCCGGTCGCGACTCGTTCACCCAGGATGCGAGAAACAGCAGGCCAACGCCGGTGCAAATGGCAGTGTCCGCCACGTTGAAGGCCGGAAAGCCCGCTTCCTCGCCGTTGCGGGTGATGACGTAGAAGTAAAGAAAATCGATGACGTGGTTGCGCGAAGGCATGAGACGGTCGGTGAGATTACCGATGATGCCGCCGAAAATAAGGCCGAGGGAAATCTGCCCGGAGAGGCGATGGATATCAAAATGATGGCGCGCGAAGAAAAGGACCAGCAACGCGCCGACGGCAATGATGGCCAGGACGTTGTTGTTGCCGCGGAACATGCTCCAGGCGGCGCCAGTATTGCCCCAATGCACAAGCTTGAAAAAGCCAGGGACGACCACTTTTTCTTCAGCATAACCCAGATATTTGAGGACGAGAAACTTGGTGAGTTGGTCCATGACAAATACCGAAAGCGCGAGGATGCCGATGCGCAGATTGAAGCTAAGCTTCGATACCTTCTCCATTCTGCTTAGGCTGTAACGATTGCACGGGGAAAAGTCAATTCGGTGTAACCTCGGTTAGAACCGGTAGCTGACGAAGGCGAGAATCGCGTGGGACCGGATGCCGTCGATTTTAAGGGTCGCATCGCCAGTTGACGATGGCGTCGCGTTCTCGACCTCCCATTGGGCGTCGCTCGTCCAAAGGTACTTGTAAAGAACGCCAAGGCCGAGCCGCGGATTCACGGCGTATTTGAGGCCGCCGGCGAGCTGCCAGGCGAAGACAAAATCGTAATCGGAGCCTTCGAGGGCAGTCGTGCCCTGGCGGGCTCGATCCAGGCTGATCGCTGTTGCTGCCGCGCCCACACCCAAGCCTACAAATGGAGTAAAACCTGTTTGGTTTTCGTATTGGAGGGTGCCGCTAATCAGGAATGGCACTTGCGTAATCGTGGCGTCAAAATCATCGAGGCCAGAAGCTTTTTTTACCGAACTGGCCAGCACGCCAACTTCCCAATCGAGCGAGAAATAAGGGGTCAAGGCTGAGCCAGAGCCGAGGCCGGCGCGGAAGCCCGCACGCGGATCTAACTTGGAAGCGCCCGCTGAACCCGGGAACCCGCGAAGCTCGGTTGATTGCACAAAGAGCGCGCCAGCTTCAATCCACGCGCGGTAAACGGGTTCGTAAGGTTGTTTTTCCTGCGCGCAAAGTGGGCCAGCCAAAATGGCGACTGCGACGGCCGCGAACCACTGCGTAGTGAAGCGCATGCTCATGCTCGTGACGGCTTGTAGGCCATTTACGGTCGGTGTGCAAGCATAACTCGCTCCATCGCGGCGAGCGCGTCATCCCCATCCACCCATTGGGCCTGGGCCTGATGACGGAACCATGTGAGCTGGCGTTTGGCGTATTGGCGCGTGCGCAGTTTCACGAGGGCGATCGTTTCTTCGAGAGTGTGTTTGCCTTCTAAATGTTCCATGACTTGCCGGTATCCGAGAGCTTGCCGCGCAGCAGGGCCATTGATTGCCAGCTTCGTCTCCTCCACCAGACCGGCCGCGAACATGGCATCCACACGTTGGTCGATGCGACGATGCAACTCAGTCCGATCGCGTTGCAGAACGAAAAACGGAACCGCTGGGGCCGGCGAGCGTGTGCGTTGCTCGGAGAAGCGTTTGCCGGTGAGGCGAATGACTTCAACGGCGCGAATCACCCGTCGCGGATTGTTGCGGTCGATGGCAGCGAAAGTCACCGGATCGCGCTCGCGCAATTCGGCCAACAGCGCCTCGGGCGGAAGCTGTTGGAGTTCCGCACGCAACGCAGCGTCAGGTCCGGGCGATTGGCCGATGCCTTCCAGCCAGGCCTTGAAGTACAGTCCCGTGCCGCCGCAAAGGATTGGGAGGCGATCGCGTTCTCTGATTTCCAGAACGGCGTGCGAGGCGCGGCGGAGAAATTGGGCGGCGTCGAACGTTTCCCGTGGATCAAGGATGTCGATCAAGTGGTGTGGAACGCGCCCGCGCTGTGCCGGCGTGGGCTTGGCGGTTCCAATGTCGAGCCCGCGATACACCTGCATTGAGTCGACGGAAATAATTTCGCCATCGAGTCGCTCCGCGAGTTGCAGCGCCACCTCCGTTTTGCCCACGGCGGTCGGCCCGGCAATCAGCAGCTCACGCCCGCTCATGACTCGGCTTGCCGCCGGGCTCCACGCCGCGAAGCACGAAAAACAGAACGGCGCCGGCCGCGAAGATCGCAAAACTGATCAGATGCGCTTGCGTGGCCCAACCGCCATGCAGCACTGGGTAATCGCCGCGGAAAAATTCCACAAACGATCGCAACACGGCGTAACACATCAGATATGTGGCGAAGACCTGGCCATCGAATTTGCGGCGCGGGAACAGCCATGCCAGAAAAAAGAACAGCGGGATGTTCAGCAACGTTTCATATAGTTGCGTTGGATGTACGCCGACGCCGTGGGTTTCATGGTCGGGAGGAAAATGGATAGCCCATGGGACGCTGGTTTCTTTACCGTAGCAGCAGCCGTTCATCAGGCAACCGATGCGTCCGATGGCGTAACCGAGCGCGATGCCCGGCGCCATGACATCCGCGAACTTCCAGATCGGCAGCTTCTTGATGAGAAGGTAGACCACCGTGCACAGGATCGCACCGATGAAGCCGCCGTAGAACACCAGGCCGCCGTGGTGCACCATAAACATTTCGGTCCAGGGTTTTCCCGCCAGGTCTTGCTTCCAATAGGTGACCACATACAGGAAGCGAGCGCCAACGATTGTGCCGATGATGATCCACAAGCCCGAATCCCAGACCATGTCCGGCAGGATGCCGGCTTTGGGAGCGCGGCGGCTGGCATTCCATAGCCCGAGGCCGAACCCTAGGGCGACGAATACGCCATACCAATGAATCGGGAGCGGCCCAACGTAAAACGCAATCTTATGCATCCGGCAGCCAACGTAAGGAACGCGGAGGACAGCCGCAAATGGAAGTTCGCGTCCGAAGCGCGGTCCGCGAAGGCGCTTTTGAATTTGCGTCAAAACGGCGCGTCCAACACCATGCGTTCACTTTTATGAAAAAACTAACTGTTTTACTCACGTTGTTTTTGGGCGCGGCGCTTGGCGCGACCGCGGCGGATGGCAAGAAATTGCTGGTGGTCACGGTCACGAAAGGCTTCCGGCACAGTTCGATCGGGACGGCCGAGAAAGTTCTCGGCAAACTGGCGGGCGATTCGAAGAACGGTTTCAGCGTGGATTACGCGAGGAACGACGAGGAACTCGCCAGCAAGATGAGTCCGAACGCCCTGAAGCAATACGATGGTTTTATCTTCGCGAATACGACGGGCATCCTGCCGCTGCCCGACAAAAACGCGTTCCTGAACGAAATCAAGAATGGGAAGGCGTTTGTCGCGATGCATTCCGGCAGCGACACGTTTCACGGCGAGAAGGGCGGCAAGCCTGATCCGTACATCGAAATGCTTGGCGGTGAGTTCGTGAATCATAACGCGCAAGCGGGGGTTGAATGCCTGGTGCAGGACACGAAGCATCCGGCGACCAAACACCTCGGCGAATCCTATTGCGTGGAGCAGGAAGAAATCTATTTGCTGCAGAATTACAACGCGGACGGGAAGGTCCATGAGCTGCTGGTGTTGGACAAGCATCCGAATAGCAAGAAGATGATGGGACATTATCCGATCGCGTGGTGTAAGGAATATGGCCAGGGGAAAGTGTTTTATACGTCGCTGGGCCATCGCGAGGACGTTTGGGAAAATCCGCGCTATCAGAAACACGTGCTTGGGGGGATTCGTTGGGCGCTTGGGTTGGAATCCGGCGACGCCACGCCACAGGCTAAACCGCTGAGCCCGGTTGCAATTGCGAAGAAGTAGCACGTGATGAAAACGGCTCTCTTGCTTCTATCGTTCGTCCTCGCCGCGAACGCCGCGGATTCCGGCTTTCGTCCGCTCTTCAACGGCAAGGACACCACGGGTTGGAAATTGCGCAATCCCAAGGGTCACAACAGTTGGACGGTCAAGGATGGTGTACTGATTAACACCGTGAACAAAGGTGAACACGGGACCGATCTCGTGAGCGAAGACAAATTCATGAACTTCACGGTTCGTTACGAATATAAAATCCCGCCGGGAGCAAACAGCGGCTTCTACTTGCGAGGCCGGCATGAAATCCAGATCCTGGACGACTTCGCGCGCGGCAAGCCGAGCAAGAATGGCAACGGGTCGATCTACAACTTCAAAGCGCCGGACGATTTTGCGTCCAAAGCGGCTGGTGAATGGAACACGGTTGAAGCGACAATGGTCGGCAACAAAATCACGGTGGTGATGAATGGCAAAAAGATTCACGACAATGTTGCGTGCGACCAGGCCACGGGCTCTGAGATCGACAACAAAGTCAAAGAGCCCGGCCCGTTTTTCCTGCAGGGCGACCACGGCAGCGTCGAATTCCGCAAGATTGAGGTTAAGGAATTGAAATAGAAGAGGAGAACCAATGCCGACGGTGTTGATTGCTGAAGGCTTTCGGTTCTTCTTTTACAGCAATGATCACAGACCGATTCATGTCCATGTTCGAAAAGGACGTGGAGAAGCTATATTCGATCTGGAAGAGA
The DNA here is from genome assembly GCA_035275085.1 of Verrucomicrobiia bacterium. Classification (GTDB taxonomy): domain Bacteria; phylum Verrucomicrobiota; class Verrucomicrobiia; order Limisphaerales; family DATENK01; genus DATENK01. Next base: position 5,445 of record DATENK010000080.1, read on the forward strand.
ATGTAGAATTGAGAGAAGCGGTAGGCCTGAAAGTGCCTGAACTGCGCCGCGCAGAGGAGTTGGCACGAGAGCAGAGGCAGCTTATTATAAGCAAGTGGCATGAACACATTGGTTGATAAGCCAATTGCGGCGCGTCATTGCGACGGAAAAATCTACGTGACAATGGAGAGCGGCTTGGAGTTCGCATTTCCAATCCACGGCAATCCTCGGTTGCATGGCAAGTCACACGGGCAACTCGATCGCATCGAGCTTTCCCCTTTTGGCCTTCACTGGCCGGATCTCGACGAAGACTTGTCGATCCGCGGAATTCTCGCGGGGGACTACGGGCAGCGGCGGTCGAACGCGGCGTAAAAGCCATGTTTCAGCGGCTTTCATGGGTGTTCGCCCTCTCAGTGACTTATGCCATTGCCGAGCCTTGGGAAGGGTATCGGAACCGCCTTGTGCCGGATCCGCCGCCGATGACGCGGCAAGGTTTTGGATATCTTGATGGCCGGATCGGCGGATGGATTCAGAGGTCCACGACGCCCGCGTGGTACGCCAAGGTGATTGAGCCGATAACTTTGGAGAAGCCGCTGTCGGCCAGCGGCACGTTTGCGGTGCGGCGCAGCGAAGGCGGCAGCGGGGTTTTGTTTGGCTGGTTCAATGCGCAATCGCGCGGCTGGCGGATGCCGAACTCGCTGGTCATCAGATTGGACGGTAACGGCAATAATTGCTGGATTTTCTTCGAGTATGGCACGCGCTCCTGGTTCACGGGGGGCGGCGCGACGTTTGAAGGACGTTATCAAACGACGAAGACGAAACCATTGCCGGCCGATGGAAAATCGCATCCATGGCGGCTGGAGTACAGCCCGCGCACTGGAAACATTGAATTAACGCTTGATGATAAAACTTATGTAGCACAAATGCCGCCAGCACATCGCAGTGATGGCGCGACGTTCGATCGTTTCGGGTTTGTGAACCAGCAAACGACCGGTGACGGCATGGAGGTTTACTTTGATGACCTGGAAATAAATGGCGAACGCTTCTCGTTCGACAGCGATCCGAAATGGGAGGGGCACGGGAATAAAGTCGAGTTCCACGACGGGGTGCGCCGACCGTTTCATGACTTCGGGCACACGGATACCAAACAAGTCGGCGGCGTGATTTGGCGCGATGAACAGCCCGCCTATTATGGAAAGCCGATCAAGCCGTTGACGCTCGACGATGCATTTGAGGCGTCGGGGACGATTGCGTTCCGCTCGGCAGGCTCGGACAGCGGCGTTTATTTTGGGTTCTTCGATGCCGAATCGAAGCGAAACAAATTGACGTCGGATCACCACGCGCACCAGACGAATCTGCTTGCGATAGCCATCGAAGGTCCCAGCCGAATTGGACATTACTTTCGCGCCGGGTATCGGAACGCGAAAGGCGAAGGGATGCTCGAAGCAGCAGGCCCTACTATCAAACCGGACGACAGCACCCACCGGTGGGCAATGCGTTACGACCCCAAGGGGCAGATTGTGGTGACATTTGACGATAACACCCAAACGACGCGCATCCAGCCAGATCACAAAAGCGCCGGTGCACGGTTTGACCGCTTTGGACTCATCAATATGCAAAGCGGCGGTCATCATGTTGAGATTTATCTGGATCAACTGCAGTTTACGGGAAACTAAGATTATGCGGTCTCTAATTCTGCTACTTGCAACGGCAATCGTACTCAGTGCTGCGGATCTGAAGTTAAAAACTTCTGATGCATCGCCGCCCAAAGAACTCGACGCTTCGATCCAAAAACTGCTGCAAGCGAAAGTCATTCAGTTGACGGATGGAGATCAGCCCGTGTTTCAGTTCTGGCTGGTGAAAGAGTTGCCCGGCGCGAAAGCGCTCGATGCAGTCAAGCCCGCGACGTTGCTGGGCGCGGTCGCGGTCTCGAAACCGCAGCGGGATTATCGCGATGATGATCTGGCGGCGGGCGTTTATACGATGCGTCTTGCGTTGCAGCCGCAGGACGGAAATCACCTTGGCAGTGCCGATTTCGTGACGTTCGCAGTCCTTACGCCGGCCAAACTCGACACAAAGCCAGACGGAATCGCCGACTACAAGTCATTGGTGAAGGCGAGCAGCAAAGAAACGACTACCGATCATCCGGTGATCCTCAGCTTGCGGCCGACCAAAGGTGACGCGATCGAATTGGTGGAACCGGCGCCCGAGCACAAGAGCGTGCGCGTGAAGATTCCAGGATCAGTCTCCTTCGAGATCGTTTACGAAGGCAAAGGGCACAAATAATTGATTTACATTTTCGCCCAATTGCCGCGCACCAGGACGCGCATCATGGGCGTCCCAGGCGGCAGCTTGGTAACGTCGCGGAAGTTCTGGTCGAACGCCCAATTACGTTTTGGCGGACTATAATAACCGCTGCCACTGTTCCATTGCGCGATGGCCCAGCGGCTGTCGTACATCACCACCATCGAGCCATTATAGGTGAAGGTGGCATTGCCCCAATCCTCAAGGAAGCGTGGGAAATTCTCGACGCCGCCACTGTAACTTCCAGGCACGGTCTCGACGATACCCGCAAGCAGAGCGGCGTTCACGGTCGTGTTCACAGCGGTGCCGCTGCCCGTGGAATCGTTGAACGCGCTTGAAAGGATCGTGATAGAATCACCGATCACAGCCGCGGGTTTGGTGGCCGACGTGTTCGCTGTGCCGAGGTGCGCCGCGGGGGCATTGTAATGGCCTTTGATATACATGGGATCAGGGCTGGCAACGGTCAGGCCATGGGGCAAAATGGTTTGGCCATTGATCAAGCGAACGCCCGGTTCGGTATTTGCCGGCCGACCCGTGCGAAGGTCGGCGACATAGACGATCCGCATATCTTTGTCCAAGTACGGCAGCTTGGGTCTAAGCACTGTGTTATTCGCGTTCCATGTGCCAAGCTTGGCAATGTCCAGGTCGAGGACCGTCACTTTTCGATTTTCACGGTTGTTTTGGAACCAGGCCGTATTCGTGGTGGTCATGAACTTGGCGACTTCGCTGGCCGGAACCTTGGTGCTGAACACGTCAAACATGCCGCTGCTGGCGATGACAGTGGGATTAGTGAAAGAGCCGCCCGCGCCATTGGTGACGAGAATCACCAGGTCCGCTTTGTTAAAGAAGCGTTGCCGGCCCATGAGGGAGGTTAGCGATTCGAGTGCCGGTGGCGGTGGAACTTCGACGATCAAGCGCACCGTGCTGGGACTGTTGTTGGTGCCGATGGGGAGATTCAGACTGCTGACCTTGCTCGTGTGCTCGGCTTTGTAGATGATTGTGCCGCCACTGCGCACGAGCGGATCGCCTGGCTTCTTATCGTGAATGATATCTCCGGCGGCCGTCACATCGCTGTTGAAGGTCAGCACGTTGCCGGGTTGCAGATAGATATTGGCGTTACAATGGACCGGGCCGGTGACAGTCATTTGCGGACCGGGATTGATCTCCAAATCGATGTTATAAAATATTGCGAACTGGAAAATGGGAATGGATGCGAGATCGACGTCCTGCTGAATTCCACCAACCACATTGATGACCCGGCCCGCCTCGCGGACGCGGGAGGCGATGCGTATCGGGGTGGCGTAACCGCGCAAACCCCGATATTGCGAGGCCAGGTCGCGATACTCCGTCGGTGCGGAATTTTCGACTGAGGTGCGGCTGGGTGTATTTTGGAGATCGTAGAAGGCGTAGCTGTTCCAGTCTTTATTCTCGGTGCCGTTGGGAATCATCGTGCGATAAACCCCCAGGTTGGCAAACACCATGTTTTCGCCTTCCGCGTCATAATCCATTTTGATCTGAGTAAGGACTTTTTCGGTAGCGGCTTCGGCGGCGGCGAGCGAACGGAAGTATTGGTTGTTCCGTTCGTTAAGAAATGTGTTC
>DATENK010000081.1:0-11842 GCA_035275085.1 Verrucomicrobiia bacterium
CCCGCGACGAACCCCACGCGAACAACGAGCTCTATCGCCGCTTCCACGTGATCATCGGCGACTCGAACATGTCGCTCTACGCGAATTATTTGAAGATTGGCACCACCGCCCTTGTGCTGCAGGCGCTGCTCAACGGCGCACCGCTCGAACGCGTGCCCATCGTCGCCGATCCGTTGCTCACCTTGAAAATGATTTCGCGCGATAAGACCTGGAAATGGAATTGTCGCCTCGCCTCCGGGCAGCCCACCAACGCCATCGAAATTCAGCGCGCTTACCTGACCCTTGTCCGCGAATTCTGTCCCAATCTCGATAAGGATTGGCGCAACATCGCCGAAGCCTGGGAGCAAGTCCTTTTCGATCTCGAACGCGATCCGCTTCGCACCGCCGACCGCCTCGATTGGTCCGCCAAATACAAGCTCATCGAGCAGTTCCGCCAGGCCGAAAAGCTTTCGGAAGATGACCCATGGCTGCGTAGCCTTGATCTCGCTTATCACGTGCTCGATCGTCAGCAGGGTCTGTTCTACGGCCTGATGGACCAAAAAGCCTTTAAGCACCCGTACCCATACGAAGAAATCACCTGCCACAGCCTTTGCCCGCCGCCGACGACCCGCGCCGCTGTCCGCGGCCGGTGCATCGAAAAATTTGGCAACGCCGTCCGCGCCACACAGTGGGATTATATTCTATTGCAGGGCGCGTCGAAAAAAATTGAACTGGACCTGCGCAACCTGTTTGATCCAGAACTGGTTCGGCAAAGCTTGAAGGTGATCAGCGCCGCCCAAAGCGTCGAGGACCTTGCGCAATTGAAATTTGCTAAGATAGTTTAACAGAAGGAAAAACAGTATATGCCAGACAGGATACAAAAACCCCAGCCGCCACAACCCGCCCCCGGCGGCGGTGGCGGAGATTCCCCGCGCTCGCCGCAGGTGGACAAACCCAGCACAGACGAACTTCTGAAGCGCATGCGCAAAGTCGATCCCGACCAGGCCAAGCGTTACCGTCAGCGCACCGGCCAATGAACGGAGATTTTATTTCGCTGCTAAAGGGTTCTGACGCTGTCCCCAGCACGCCTCTCGGGTCATCCAGCATCCAGAACCCAGCATCCGGCATCCCGCAAGACCTCATCGTCCACGCCACCACCGTCTTCGCGTTCCATTGCCGCGACGGCGTCATCATCGCGGGCGATCACCGGGCCACCGCGGGCAACGTGATTTTTTCGGACAAAACCGAGAAAATTCTCGAGCTCGATTCTCATTCATTGATGGCCATCGCCGGCGTGCCGGCTACCGCCTTCGAAATGGCGCGCACGCTCCAGACCACGTTCGAGTTTTATCGCCGCAGCCAGCTCCAATCCATGAGCTTGCAGGCGAAAATTCGCGCCCTCTCACGTCTCTTGCGCGAGAACCTGCCGGCCACCATCCAGGGCTTCGGCGTCGTCGCGCCCATCTTTGCTGGCTGCGAAGTCAACAACCCCGAGGCCAAACCAGTCATTTATTTTTACGACCCGCTCGGCGCCCAATTCGAGGCCGCAAATTACGCCGGTTCGGGGTCCGGCTCCGGCAGCATCAAAAGCGTTCTCCACTTCCTCGAGAAATGGGGCGACCCGCCGCCCGCGCAGATGACCCAGGCCGAGGGCGTTACCCTCGCCACTCGCCTGCTTCTCACCGCGTCCGAATTCGACGCTGCCACCGGCGGCGTCCATCCCGATCGTAAAATTTACGCCACCATCAAACTCGTGAACCGCGAAGGCATCAAAACCATCTCCCAGGAAGAACAGGAAAAATCCTGGCGAAAGGCCATCAGCCTATGACCTGCCGCTTTCAACACGGAGGTCACAAAGAACACAGAGAGCACGAGGTTTTGATTTTTTCTCCGTGGTCCTCCGTGCGCTCGGTGTCCTCCGTGTTAAACTTCGCCGTTCGAACCACCCCTGACGCATGACCGAAGAACCCTATCGTTGGCTTGAAGCTATCGGCAACCGCCGCGAATACATCCGCGACCAACTCAAAGGCGGCACGCCCGTGTTCGCCGTTTCGCGGCCCGAAGGCATCTTCCTGTTCGGCATTGGCCAGGGCATGTCCAAGGTATTCGAGATTTACGATCGCCATGCGTTCGCCGCGCTCGGCCATCCGGTGGACATCGAGAAAGTTCGCCAATCCGCTATCGAAGCCGCGCACCTCGAAGGGTTCAACCGCTCCACCAAAGACGTCACCCTGCGCCGCCTGATCGGTTTTGCGCTAAGCCCGTCGCTCAAGAACAGCTTCGAACAAATCTTTTCTCCGCCCTTGATGGTCGAAGCGATCTTCGCGGAACTCGGCGAGACCCAACCTGAAGACATTCTTTGCCGCCTGCACTACGACGGCAACCACCATTGGGAAACCTCCGGCGTCCTCGTCGCGCACACCGAGCCCGAAAAAGAAAAGGAAGCGCACGACTGGCTCGTTAAACAACTCGCGTCCGCCTCCAATTTGCAAGCCGTCGCGGGCGCCTGTCTCGCGGCCTGGCGCGCGCTGACCGAAAACAAACCCTTTGCCGAACTTACCGTCTCCAACGAATTCCCACCTAACGTCAACGGCAAACACATCGAAGCCGCACTCCTCGATCGTTCCGCCACCGGTTCCGTCCATTACCGTCCCCTCTCCTTTGCCCAACTGAAATAAACTGAACATCGAACACTCAACATTGAACATCGAACATTGAACGACGGAGACGCATCGGCCTTGGAACTTGGTAACTGGGATTTCCTTGGTCCTTGGTCCTTGGTCCTTGGTCATTCAAGTTGCATGTTGAACGTTGAACGTTGGGCGTTGAGCGTTGAACGTTCAATGTTGAACCTCAGCGCGGCTTTCCATCTCCGTGTTCTCAGTGCCTCCGTGGTAAATATTGGCTGACATGTCCCAACGCATCACAGGCTTGGAAACAGAATACGGGTGCCTGGTGCAACCCCCGGCGCAGATCCAGGACGTCCTTCCCCGCGTCCGCGATTGGCTTTTCGAGAATGACCGCTACGGCCTCATCGACCTACACGACCGCGATTGGGATGAACCGGCCGGCAATGGCGGTTTCCTTTTCAATGGCGGCCGCGTTTACATCGACATGGGCCACCTCGAGTATTGCACCCCCGAGTGCGCTTCCACCATCGACGTCGTCCGCTACGACCGTGCCGGCGACCTCCTCCTTCAGGAAGCCGTTCGCGCCTTGCGGCTCGAAAAAACCATCTGCTTCATCCGCAACAACGTCGACCATTACACCGGTGCCACTTTCGGTTGCCACGAAAACTATTCCCTCGACCGCAAAGCCCCGCTGCACGAAAAAAATGTTCTCTCGCTCCTCGCGTTCCTGACCTTGCGCGTCCTATTCACCGGTGCCGGCCGCGTCGGTTCCATTCGGCCCGTCCGGTTCCGCGGCGAAATTGTCCAGCGCGAAGACGCCGCCCTGTTCCAGATCAGCCAGCGCGCCGATTACATCCAGAACGATTTCTTCGAATGGGTCCAGCACAACCGCGCCATCATCAACACCCGCGATGAACCCCTCGCCGACCCGCGCCAATACCGTCGGCTCCACCTCATTCATGGCGATAGCAACGTCCTGCCCGCCTGCATTTTCCTGAAGATCGGCACCACGCGCCTCGTGCTCGATCTCCTCGACGCCGATGAATTGCCCCCCGTCGTCCTCCAGGACGCCGTCACCACACTGCGCCTGCTCTCGCGCACGTTGAGCCCGCCCTGGTGCGTCGCGCTTTCCAATGGCAAACTCGCCGACGCCGTTGAGCTGCTCGCCATGTTCCACGCCAAGGCCAAACAAGTCTTCAAAGGCCGCGATACCGAGACCGACGCCATCCTCAAAATTTGGCAGAAAGTCCTGGACGGCCTCACCGCCGACTTCAGTTCCCTCGTCGGCATCGTCGATTGGATCACCAAAGAATATCTCCTCCGCGAATTCTGCAAAACCGAAGGCATCAATTGGGGCCACCCATGGCTCGAATCCCAGGACCTCGAATTCCATCAGATCGACCCCGACCGCTCCCTCGGCCTCGCCCTCGCTAACCGCAACGGCTTCTGGGACCCGCCCAAACTCAAAGAAGCCATGACCGAACCCCCCACCGATTCCCGCGCCCACGCCCGCAGCCGCCTCATGCGCGAAATCCAGGGCAAAGAATCCTCCTACTTCCTCGATTGGGAAGCCGTCGAAGTGCCGAACCAAAAACGCACGCGGCTCCTCAATCCGTTTCAGCCTTAACGGCTTCTTTCAGTTCCAATTCTTCGATTTCAGGACTCAAGACCCAAGACTTTGGATTCAAGACTCAGTCCCCCGACTCAACGCCTGAGTTTGGCGGCAGCGTAAAACCCTTTCCTCGTCGCGGCACGGCCACTAACTACCAATTGCTCACTGCCAGCATCTTCGAAAGCACTTGAGGCAATCTTTCGATGTCTTTCTTGTCGATGAAATCATCCGCCCCTGCCACGATGGCTTCGCCAGCCGCGTCTGGATTGTTCGAAATCGTCACCATCGGAATGCGGACAGTTTCAGCCCTCAATTGCTGAATTAGTTCCGTCCCCGTCATCGGTTCCAGGCCGTGATCGGTGATAAGGGCGTCTGTAGGGGTCCGGTGCATCCACTCGAAGGCCTTTAGCGGGCACTCAAAGCATGATAATGCCGGAAATCTTAGTTTCAGCAGGCGCTCAACCAGGAAAAGGCTTGTTGGGTCATCATCGATCAGGCAAAGGCGTAAGAGCGACATACTTCACTCCGCCTCCAGCGTCGTCGATCCTCACCCCAAGACACTGGGGACATTTGCCCGGCTTTGAGATTCGCATGTCCGTTTTGTGAGCCGCGTACCGAATCGCAAAAAAAATTTGAGTCATTCCTGTAGACCAAGTTGATCCAAAACAAAGGCGGCATTGCTCTGTGCATTATGATTGGTCGACTGCTTTGCCCACGCTTTGATGGATGGAATTAAGATCTCAATATCTGGGAATGTGAGCGATCCCACTGTGCCTGCCATGAACACTGCCGAAATTGCGTTGCCCGGTAATATAAAGTTTATAATCGTATTAGTCGAAAATCCGGCGTTTGTGAGGCAGTTCTGAAGTGCAGGTATGGCGGGACGCCCGATCGCAGCCAGCGTCCGCGTCGCGCGGTCTGGATGCTTCGCTGCAAGCGCGAGAATCGCCGAAATAGCCGGCTCGCCGAGCTCCCCCAGCGCCCGAAAACCGACCTCGGACCGCATCACATGGTTCGGATTTGGCAATCGATAGCTAATCAAAGTTTGTTTTTTTAGCACTTCATTCACCCTCCGTTTCCAAGCCGCGCCGTTCGAGTTCATCTCCATCTCCTTAAGCAACCATGGTATCGCATTCGTCCCGATGGCACGCACGGCCCGCACCTGCGGCGTTCGGGGATTGGCTTGATCAGCTTGTGTCAGTGCCTGCAATTCATCAAGCCAGGTGGACAACTTCTTGCCTTCGTAATCAGGCTCACTTGGTGCCAGCAACCACCAGGCGAAGGCGCCCACGAAAAAAAAGCTGAAGAGAACCCATCTGTAGCGACGATTTCCCATCTATGTTCAGACCCTATGGCTTCGCAATGAAGTCAGGTGTGTTCGATTGCGGGTGTACGTCGCGCGTTCAATCTTGTGGGAGCTGTAAATTCCCTGACTGTAGCAGGCTTCGCCTGCCCGCGAGCACCGCTCCGACCTAGGCGCTATACGTCTGGACTGCACGCTGACGCTGCTTGCCACCCTACGTGTCCTATAGAGGAGACCCTTACAGCCCACGGAGCCATAAATACAGATGCGCATTGAGGACGGGCTAGACTGAGCCTACGAGTGACTAGGCGTGGCCTTTTCGACGAGGACGGATTGGGCTTCACGCTGCACTGGTCGTAACGGTCCGCCAAGTGGGGTTTTAGGGCGATCAGTTTTTGCTTGAGGTCGTCTTCCTGTAGCCCCGATGGCCAAGAAAGAGAATTGTGCTGATTCCCTCCAAAACTGCGGATAATGGCCATTTAGTCGTTTTGCCAAAGCCCCCCAGGTTGGTGAGCCCTGAGGGTCAGATCTCATTTCGCGACAAATCATGCGGTGTAGCGGATTTTCCGGAGACTCGGCCATGGGCGCTCCATCCGGGTCTGTGACGGATCAAGCGTCACTGTGACGGATCGTGTGACGGATGAATTTTCAAATTTCCCAACAAAACCGCAAATGTGACGCTGTGACGGATTTTTCCGGCATGCGAGGGTCCCCGGAATGGGAGGCGGGCCAACCGTTACATGTCACAGTTGTTGTCACAGTTATTTCCACCGATTTCCGAGCCTTTACGATAATGTAACAGTGTAACAGTTAATTCCGGAACGTAGCCGCGCGCCCCCGACCTGAGCAGTGCTCGGCGAACGTTCCGCATCCAACTGCTAACACTCTAGGCTTAACGAGCTCAGGGTTTCACGAGGCGATAAAAAGCGCTGCCCACGTTCGGGTCGACGGTAATCGTGTAGACGTTAGTGCTATTCGGGATCGTGACCCAGTTGGTGGTGATGCCGATGCCGGGAGCGTTGGTCTGGCCCTGGAGTTCGAAGTCATTGAACGAGGGGTCCCAGGCGAACTGGAGTTCGTTTCCGTTACGGGTGAAACTGAAGGTCGGGCGCCGCACCCAAACACGGATGGTCCCATCCACCGCCAGGCGTGAGACGTCCCAGCTCAGGCCGGTGGGCAGCGCGGGGAGGCTCAAGGTACCGAATGCGCCGCTATAGGTTGCCGCATCGAACAGCTTGAAGGTATCGCCCTCGGCCAACGCTGAGCCACTAGCGGTTACCGTGAGCGTGCCGCCGGAATCGTAGGTCAGGGCCGAGACACCCACGATCTTATCATTGCTAAGGACCGAACCAGCCTTGGAAATTTCCATGATGGTATTGCCGGCGAGCCTGAGAGAGTTGTTGATCGCCAGGGTGCCGATCGACAACCCCGGTGAGATCGCCCCCGGCGCGACAACCTGGACTGGATCGTTGATCACGCCATTGCCGGCGAGCGTACCGCCCGTGACGCTCACGGGAGCCCCACCGCCGGTGCCGACCGAGCCGGTGACCAGGAGCGTGCCTGCGTTCACGGTCGTTCCGTTCGTGTAGGCGCTCGTGCCGCTCAGCACAAGCGTGCCAGTGCCGCGCTTGATGAGGCCGCCGCCGCCAGTAAGGGTTCCGCTCAGCACCGCGCTATTGCCATTTTGTTCGAAAACAGTGTTTCCGTTCGTGCCGCTGAAAGTCATGCGCAGGACAGATGTCCAGTTGACGGATGAAGCGATGGTGCCACCGCCGAGATTGATCTGATAAGTGGTGTTGCCGTCGAGGCTGCCGCTCTTGATGCCAGAAGGTCCGACGGTGAAGCGCCCGCCATTGAGCGTGAAGGTGTCAGTGCCGGCGGTATTGCCGCGAGCGTCGAGGACGATGCCATGAGCGCTGGCGGAACCGGCGTTCTGGGTGAAGATGCCGGTGCCGTCGATGCCGAGATACAGGATGCCGTTTTGTTCCGCTACGCCAGCCTGGTTCGGGATACCCGCGGGCACGCCAGTGATATTTAGCGTGCCACCATCGAGTGTGTAGGAGGAGGTTTCGTTGGGCCAATGGCCGACGCGGAATTGCACGCTAACCGTGACATTGCCGCCCGATTGGACCACGTCGCCGGGGATGTTCGCAGGATTGCCGATAAAGATGTTCTGATGCGTGCCGTTGTAATTAGGATCCATGATCAGCTTGCCGGCGCTGTCCTGGCCCACGTTCAGCGTGGCGAAGTTCTGCGTGCCGCCCACGCGCATGCCGGCCGGCGTGCGCACGTTGAGCGTCCCGGTGCCAGTCAGCGTGTTGGAAACGACCACCAGGTCCGAACGATAAACCGTGAGCGTGTTGCCCCCGACGGCGATTGGGCCCGCCACCCAGCCTGCGTTCGTCCCGCCGCCGAGCTGAAGCACGCCCGCGCTGACGGTCGTGGCGCCGGTGTAACTGTTATCGGCCAGGAGGATGAGCGGGGAAGCGCCGGTCTTCGTCAACGCGCCCGTTCCCACGATATTGCTGACGATCGTGAGTGAAGTGCCCGCGACTTCCATGGTAACAGTGCCATTGAGCGTGATGAGACCATCCATGGTGCTGGCGCCGCTGTTATTGAAGATGTTGCGCCCGCCGTTGAGGACCACGTTCTTGCTCAAGTTAACGGATCGATTGAAGAACTGGAGCAGCGCATTATTGGCGACATTCAAATTCTTCGTGGGATCACCTGCGCCGGAACTGAGTTCGATGCTGAGGGTTCCGGCCTGAACGTTGATATCCGCCAGCGCGGGATCAACAACCACGTCGACCAGTGACAACTGATTCGCGCCGACTTTGGTGAGATTGTAGGGATTGCCGCCGGTGTTGAGCGCGGCGGTCGGGTTCGCGCGGATGTCCCAACGGTTCGGAGCGCTCACGGTGGTATTGCCGCCGAGCGTAACAAAGCGCAAGGCGTTATTCTGGCCAGCGCCGTTATTAATAATCGCGCCCGCGCCGGTCGGACCCGCGCCGCTGGCGGTGACAGATTCGGCGCCAAGATTGATGCCGTTGATGTCAAGCGTTGCGCCCGAAGCGATCGTTGTGCCGCCATTGGCGTCACCGAGCGCATTGGCATTGGACGGACGGAGCGTGCCGCCGTTTGCTGTGATCGCCCCGCTGTAAGTCGCGTTATTGCCGGAGAGAACCATCACGTTCGCGTTTTGCTTAACGACGCTGCCGCTGGCGGCGCCTGAGATATTATTCGCGATGGTGATGTCGTCGCTGCGGTTGAAAATCAGCGTGGCGTTATTACTGATCGCGCCGCCGCCGAGGTTGCCGAAATTGCTGCCGGTGCCGACTTGGAGCGTGCCACCTTCAATCGTGATCGGGCCCACGAAATCATTGACGGCGGTATTAGCGATGGTGAGCTTCTTGTCATACAGTTTGGTGAAGCTGGCGTTGCCGCTAAGTTTGCCACTGCCTTGGAACACATAATCGGCCTCTCCATTTTCGACGCGGACGGCAGCCGGGGTCAGCGCGCCGACTAAATCCACAGTGAAAAGATTCGCGAAATCATCGAACAGGACATTATCGCCGGCGAAGAAGCCAGTCGGGTTGCCGAGCATATCGCTCCAATTCGCGGTGCTTTGCAGATCCCAAAGCGTTTCCGCAGCCGGAGTTCCACCGAACCACGCGAGGTCAGCCGCGGCGCCGGCCGTGACGGTCAGGGTCACCTTGCCTGGCGTGAGCGTGCTGAGCGTAAACGTGTAACGCGAGCCGCTGACAACCTGCAGATTGCCTTCAGTGCCCGTGAGCGTGCCCGTGTAACTGATGAGGTTATAGGTGTTCCCGACGGTGAGAAGGCCGAGCGGCGTGATCGCGATGGTGCTAAGGCCACTCAGGTCAAGGTTACCTGCCACCGTGATCAGATCATTGACGCCCGCGCCTTCCGTTGTGGGCGAAGCAATATCAATGTTCAACGTGCCACCGGAAAGAGCAAGGTTCCCGCTGATGGGAATTGTTCCCGCAACGTTCTCCAGGCCTGGGATCACTGTAGCGCCGCCGGGCACATTAAGTGAACCGGCAACCGAGCCGCTACCCGCAAGTGTTTGGCCGCTCGCGAGCGAATAACCGCCGACAACGCGAGTCACGTCAAAGGTGGTGCTCGCAGGGAGGTTGATGCGCGGGCTCGCGTTAATCGAACCGGAGGCGAGCATCGCCAGGCGCCCGGCGCTGATCGTCGTGTTACCCGTATACGTATTGGCGCCGCCAAGATAAAGGGTGCCGGCACTCTGCTTCACGACATTACCGGGCCCGCTGACCACGCCGAGCAGCGCGATATTAGCGCCGAGTTCGAACCGCGCATCACCATTGATCGTGACCGCGCCGAGGTTGGTGGTCACGTCCGTGCCGCCGGAAGTGTTATTGCGCATGATGGCGGAATTCATCACCACTGGCTTGTCGAGCACCGTATTACCGTTCGCCCAAAACGCCAGCGCCGCGTTCGCGTTAACAGTCACCGCTTTGGTGTTGTCGCCCAACCCTGTCGCACCCTGAATCGTCAAAGTCCCTTGCCGGATCTCAACGTCGCCCAGGCCAGTATCTCCAAGATTGATGAGCGCGATTTCGGGCGGGCCGGTTTTGGTCAGCTTGAAACCGCCGCCCACCAAATTCGCGTTGATCATATCCCAGCGATTAATGCCGCCGAAGGTCGTATCACCGTCGAGAATAACTCGTCCGCGAATGCCATTATTCGAAAGTGCCGCGCCGGTATTAATGACAGCCCCCGTCGAGTTCAGGCCAGCTCCGTTCAGGATAAAGGGTTCCCCGCCCAACGAGGTACCGTTCAAATCCAGAGTGGCACCCGCATTGATAAACGTCGTATCACTGCTGTTGGTCGTTCCCAAAGCGCTCGAATTGCCCAGGCGCAACGTGCCGGCGCCGACGTATACCTGGCCGATAAACGTGTTCGGTGAACTTAAGGTCAGTGTCCCCGTGCCTTCCTTTATGAGGCCTTCTTCCATGCCTCCAATCTGTTCGGTGCCAGCAAAGGTGTAGTTTCGCGACGAGTTCACCCTTATGCTGCCCGGAAACACCGGCGTGGTGATCGTGATATTGGTCTGGAACGCGCCGGAATCATCAAACGTCACCTCGTCTCCCTGGAAGAATTGCCCCGCGCTAAGGGCGTTCAGGTCAAACCAGTTCGGCGCGCCCAGGTCCCATATCCCGCTGCTGGTCGAATTCCATCTCACCGCACCGCGCATACCGGTGACGGTAAGGTTGATCTCGCCCGGAGTCGATTCGTCGAGCACATACGTAAAGTGGCTGTTATTCGAAACCGTCAGCGATCCGGTTTTCGTCCCGGTATAAGTGATGAGGCGATAAGTGCCCGCCGTTTCCGTAGCTACCAGCGGATCGAACGAAATGCGGCTGTTCACTATATTAAGATCGCCAGTGATGTTGATCGTATCGTTTGTCGCTTCCTTCAGATCGAACACCAGGTTCGCATTGCTCACGGTGATCACCGGCAGCCCAATGAGGGGGAACTGCCCGAGTGCGCCAATGCCGCCCGGTGAAATCGTTCCGGTCAACAGCGTAAGCGGCGCTGATACTCCCACGCCGGTGCCGAGCACCACATACATATTCCCGGCATTGATGTAGCAATCGCCCAAAGCCGCGGACGTGGACAACCCCACAGCATACGACCAGGTCGTACCCTTTACCGTCGCGCTGCTGCCGCTATCGAATGCCGACCACAGCATCCGAAGATCCGCCAGATTATAATCCAGGTTCAGCGTAACCGGGACAGTATAGAGAGACCGTATCTTCGCGGGAGTCACCGCTTCGTTCCACAGCGCAAGGTCGTCCAGGGTCGCCTGGTCGAACGCGTCCATGCGGCCAATCTCAAAAATCGTGGTAGCGGTGCAGTTGGACCAGCCGTTGACGGCGGCGAAGTTCACTTGCACGCCGTTCAGAAAGGCCATGGTGTTGTTCCCCGTGAGACTGCCATCAAAGCGGAGCGCAAGGTGGTACCATTGGCCGACGTTCATTGCGCCGAAAATGCCGGGCTGATTGTTGCCGCGCTTATAAACCATGTTCGCGGTGCGAAAGAAGCCCCAGCCGACGTTGGCGCCGGTGGTGGCACTTTGTGAACCGATGCGCATGATGCCAGGGAAAGTGCCGGCGGGCGTGGCGGCGTCCATGCGATACCAATAGCTCACCGTGAACGGCCCATTCATCTGCAACTCGGAATGGAACGGCACGTTAATGATCCTTCCACTGGCGGGGTTATTTGCGGTTTGCCAGGTAAAGCCAACGGCAGAACCCAAGCGGCCCGGCA
>DATENK010000082.1:0-3669 GCA_035275085.1 Verrucomicrobiia bacterium
CAGAATGCCGGCACGAATCCGTTGGAGGCCGCGAGTGCGTTGCGCATCGTAGCCGTGGAATTCAATGGCGCGGAAGTGAACGTCCGGTTCACCTCGGTTGGCGGCAGGACATATCGCGTGGAAGCGGCGACCGAACTCGCGCCGGGAGCATGGTCTGCGATCGCGGACAATGTGCCGGGCATCGACGATGTGTTGCAAGTCACTGACTTCGGGAATGGTGCGGCGGGCCAGCGGTTTTATCGGGTGCGGTTGTTGCCGTAACTATGATCTTTCGGCCTGGGTCGTATATCGAACGCCTTCAAATATCCGAGCTATTCCCGACCGATCAGCCGCTCGAACTTGAACTCGGCGCAGGCGACGGCTCATTCCTGATCGCGTGGGCCAAAGCCAATCCGCAACATAATTTTCTGGGAGTGGAGCGTCTGCTCGGGCGGATTCGCAAGATCGAGCGCAAAGCGAAGCGCGCGGGACTGACGAACGTCCGGCTGATGCGAATCGAAGCGTCTTACTTCCTCGAATACCTGCTGCCGCGGGGCTCGGTCACGGCTCTTCACATTTACTTTCCGGACCCATGGCCGAAGCGGAAGCATCGCAAGAATCGGCTGATCAACGACGCCCTCGCCGAAACGTGTGCTCATGTGCTTGCGCCTGGCGGAACCATCTATCTTCGCACTGATGACGCGGATTATTTCGGGCAGATGCAATCGGTTTTCAAACGCTTCATAGCCGTGCCGACGCCTCCGCCATTAGCTGCGATGCTTACGGATTTCGAGCGCCACTTCCACAATCGTGGCGTGGGGACTTTAGCGGCCGCTTACAAGCCTGACGTTTAGGCTGGTTTCGGTCCGCTGCGGCCGGTAATTAGTCCAGCGTGAGCAACATCAAATGTGCTTTCATCGTTCTCCTTCTCTCGATTGCGATTTGCATTGGCAAACCGCCGAAGGAAACCGAAGTGGTGATCATCGGGGCCGGGTTAAGCGGCCTCGCGGCGGCCTATGAACTGAAGCAGGCGAAGGTGCCGTTCCATATCCTGGAAATCGCGCCGCGCGTGGGCGGACGCGTGCGCACCGTGCGCTATCCGCACCAGGGCAAAGTAGAGTTGTACGCGGACTCGGGAATGGAAGAATATTGGGAGAGCAATCCGGCCGTTAAATTCATCAAGGCGCTGAAGCTGCCGCATTCGTCGGATGTAGCGGTGTCGAGCATCATCCTGCAAAAGAAACTGTATCCGCTGGGTGACGGCGATCCGCGCCGGTTCCAAAAGTCAGTCTTCAGTGCTGAAGAGCTCTTCTCGTTAAACGCGTTCAAAGAAAAGGTCGGCCCATGGATCGTGGAGTTGCAATCCGGGAAGCCGATCCGGCCGGACTTGATGCGACTCAAGAACGTTTCCTTTGGACAATGGGTGAAGGAATTGCAGCTTTCGCCGAAAGTGAGCGAATGGATACGTATTTCCCTGGAATGCGAGATCGCCACGGCCTGGGACCGGATCGCGGCGCTGGATGGCATCGCCGAGTTCCATATTTTTCTCGGCGATGGCGAGCAGTGTTACCGCGTGGTCGGCGGGAATGACAAATTCACGCAAGCGCTCGCGAAATTCGCGGGGGAAAAAAACATTTCAGTCAATCACCGCGTCACAAAAGTAATTTCGCATGGGAATCGCGACGTGGAAGTGCACTTCCTGCACACGGAGTCAAATGAGAATGGCGTGCTGAAAGCCAAACAGGTGATCAACACCATTCCGTTATTTCGGTTGTCGGAGTTGCAGTTTATACCGCCACTCTCGGAAAAGAAACTGGAAGCGATCCAAACGATGAGTTGGGGCGCCTATTTCAAAGCACACGTGTTCCTTCCAGCGCGCGCGGCGCGGTTTTGGACCACTAACAACGAATCGATCCTGCCGCTGCTGACCGACTCTGAATTGGGCGTCGTTTACGATGGGAACCCGCAGCAGGACGAGCCGACAAAAATCCTTTCGCTGCTTGTTTTTGGAGACACCGCCGAACTGTTCAATCTTTCGCCGGTGGACCAGGCGCGGACGCGGATCGCCAATGGGTTGAACGACCTGTGGCCAGGGATTAAGAGCGAAATTCAGGGCATGGAGTTTTATCGCTATCATCCGCGTGCGATCGCAGCATGGCCGCCGGGACGCTCGCGATACGATGATCTCTCGAATGAGATTCGCAGGCCGGAAAATAATATCATCCTCGCCGGCGACTTTACCGAAAGCTCCCACTCCGACGGCGCATTCATATCGGCGCATCGCGCGGTGTCTTACATTTTGGGCGGGCGAAACAAAGCGAAGTAACGCCAATGCACGGACCTCTGGTTTGGCTGACGCCGACGCTCATGGCGCTGCTCCTATGGGGACTGGGCCAGGGATTCGTGAAGAAATGGATTTCGGAGGTGCCGCCGGCGCGGTTCTGTTTATATTTCGTCGTCGCGAAGGCGCTTGTGAACGTGGGGTATTTTCTGACGCATGAGCATCCACCGCCGTTCGCGCCGGAGGGGATACGCTTTCTGCTGACGGGCATATTTGCTTACAGCCTGGATGGGCTGGGGTGGATCCTCTACTTCGAATCGATCGTCGCAGGGCCGATCACCATCGTCGGAACACTCTCCGCCGCGTATCCCGCGTTGACGGTATTGTTCGCTCGCATTTTTCTCGGTGAGCAACTCAACGCGCTTAAATATGTTTCAGTTGCGCTGGTAATCGCGGGTTGCCTGGGGTTGGCCTATTCGCCGCCCGATCCCGCGGCGAAAGCTACGAAAAAACGATGGATCCCTTTCGCCGGCGCTGCGTTGATATTATGGGCGACGTCGCAAACGCTTGTCAAATGGTCCTCAAATTTCCCGAACGCAAACGAGGCGAACATGATTTTGTTCAACACTTTTGGCGGCGTGCTGACGCTTGGGGTCTACGGGTTTTTGAAGGGGCGCAAAGGCGTGCATTCGATACGCGAATGGGGTAAATCCTTTTTGCCGATGGGCATGATGGCGGGGGGCGACCTCGGCGTGATTATCGCGTTGGCGCGCAACGGCCCGGCATCGCTGGTGAGTCCCATCAGCGGGGCGTATCCGCTGGTTACACTCGTTTTTGCCGCGCTCGTTCTGAAAGAGCGGATCACGATTCTTCAAGTTATTAGCGTGGCAATGATCCTGGCGGGCATCGTGGGCAGCAGTTTGTAGGACGGGCTTTTCTTTTCCTGCGACCGGATTATGTTTAGCGGCAAAGCATGATTCGGGACACAATTACGAAGATCGAATCGAAGCTGCACGAAAGCAGCGCGGTAGGTCCACAGAGCCGGCAGGAATTGCTGGAATTGCTGGCGCAGTTGAAAAGTGAGATCGGAACGTTGGCGCAGTCGGACGCGCGCCAGGCTGAGGTGATCGCCGGACATACCGAATCATCCACGAGCGAAGCCATTCGCAGCGAGAAAGACCCGCAATCGCTTGAGCGATCAATCAACGAATTATCCGCATCGGTCGAAGGTTTCGAGAGCTCGCATCCGCAACTCGTGCAGGTTGTGAATCGGATCGCGACGACACTGTCAAATTTGGGGATATGAGATTTCTGGCGGCGGTGGTAGTTTTAGTTTTTAGCGGCACCTTTTCTTACGGGGCCCTGTCGATTGGCGATCCTGCGCCTGCGATATCCGTGAAAGAATGGAT
>DATENK010000083.1:0-3120 GCA_035275085.1 Verrucomicrobiia bacterium
GAGCTCGACCGCCCCATTCACCGCCATCGCCACGAATGTTCCCGCCGGCTCGAACCTCCTTTCGGCCGTGGCCATCGACAGCACAGGCGCGCCGATTCAATCACCAATTGTCCCAATCTTCGTGCAGAAGATTGGCGTGACCCTGCTGACACCCTTTGAAGATACGGTGTTCCAAACCACCACCAATCCGATCAGTGTGACCGCGTGGGCTTACTTGCCATCTGGAACCATGACCAACATCGAATTCTTCGTCGATAATGTGAAGATCGGCGAAGACGCGACTTTCCCATTTTCAGCTATCTGGACCAACGTAACGTCGGGCTCCCATCGCATCACCGCCATTGGCCGTTCAGACACGGGAGCGGCTTATAATTCTCAACCCGTAAACATCGGCGTAGTCGGTGAGCTGGTGCCGTGGTCGGCAGTTTGGAAATATTTGGACGACGGCTCAGACCAGGGGACGGGCTGGAGCGCGCCCGGGTTCGACGACAGTACCTGGCTCAGTGGCCCGGCGCCTCTTGGTTACAGCGACTCAAATGGCCGCTTGCCCGCGACGACTAATTCCTTCGGGCCAAACGCAAATGCCAAGTACACCAACACCTATTACCGCATGTCATTCGCGGCCTCAAATATCGCCAGCTTCAGCCGGCTGGTTCTGAGCATTGAACGTGATGACGGCGCCGTCGTTTACCTGAATGGCGCTGAAATCGGTCGTTTCAACATGCCGACTGGCCTCATTACCTCCACCACGCTGGCGTCGGCCAATGCCGGGGACGATGGCGGCACCGTGTTCACCCTAAACCTGAACCCGTCAATTCTGCTCGAAGGAGTGAACACTTTCGCGGTGGAAATCCACCAGGACGCGCCGACCAGCACGGATATCTGGTTCCAGATGCGCCTGGCGGGCGTCCCGACGATCATCCACAACCTCTCGCCTCTGGTCGCAATCACCAATCCGACCAGCGGCCAATATTTCCTCGCCCCTCCGAGCGTCACTCTCGGAGCCGAGGCCTCCGATCCAGACGGCAGCGTTGCCAAGGTCAAATTCTTCGCCGATGGACTTGAGCTCGGCGAAGCTACGAATGCGCCCTATTCCGTCGTTTGGAATGCTCCATCCGTCGCCGCGCACACCCTTACTGCTGTGGCGACGGACGATTTAGGCGGAACTACCACTTCCGCTGAAGTGCCGATTGTCATTTACGATGCCGCGGGCACGCCAGTCGCCGCCATCACCAGTCCGGCCGATGGCGCCGTCATGCCCGGCCCCACGAACTTGCTGATTACCGCCACCGCGAATGCGATCGCCGGCGTTGCGAATGTGCAGTTCTATGCCGATGGCGTCGAATTCGGCAGCGATGCCACCCCTCCCTATGATGCAATCTGGACGGCGCCATTTGGAATTAGCCATCTCACCGCCGTAGCTACAGACGCCAATGGGGTGCGCGGCACTTCCCCCGTCGCCACAGTCACCATCACCATCCCCCCGACAAATGTGATCGCTCCAACGATCTTTACACAGTTTCCGATCGCAGATTCCACCATCACTAACCTGACGAACATCACTGTCACCTTCAGTGAGAACGTGCAGAACATTGATGCCTCGGACCTCCTCATTAACGGCGTGCCTGCCACAAGCGTTAACGCAAGCCACAGCCGATCCAATTACACTTTCAGTTTCGCCCGCCCAGCTTACGGCATTGTGATTGTTACCTGGGCGAGCGGACACGGTATCACCGATTACGGCTGGCCAACGTTGCTGCCTTTTGACGAGACGGCAGAAGGCGCGAGCTGGGCTTACACCTTGATCGATCAAACGCCGCCCACCGTCCTCGCGCGGACCCCGGCGCCTGCATCAACGGTCACCAATCTCCAACAGATCACGGTCACATTCAGCGAACCGGTTACCGGCGTGGATGCTTCCGACTTGCTCGTGAATGGCGGTCCCGCCTTCGGTATGAACGGCAGCGGCAACACTTACACGTTCTTTGTTTCGCAGCCACCTTCAGGGACCGTGAACGTTACCTGGTCCACGAACAACGACATTTTCGATCAAGCGCAGGTTCCGAATGCATTCAACAGGTCGGCCGCAGGCGCTGCCTGGACCTTTACGCTGGATGCGCGGGCTGTGCTCGTGCAATCGAACACCGCCTGGCGTTTCGTGAAAGGTCTCGATGAAGCGTCCTATCCGCTCGATGCCTGGCGCCAACTCAATTTCGACGATTCAAGTTGGTCCAACTCCCCGGCGCCATTCTTTTTCGGCGATCCTTACACCAACGCCACCATTACCGGCACGCTGCTGAGCGATATGTTAAATAATTACACGACGATTTTCCTGCGTCACGAATTCACCATCAACAATCGCGGCAACATCACCAACCTGCTCCTCAACGCTCAGAGCGACGACGGCTTTATTGCGTGGATCAATGGCGTCGAAGTCCGCCGCTACAATGTCCCGGCTGGTGAACTCGCTTTCGACGGCGTCGCGAGCTCAGCGGCTCCCGAGCCACAAAATAATGGGGCCGGCTACATCGTTGCGACCTTGCCGCCAGCGGCTGTCGCCGCTCTCGTGGATGGACGAAACGTCCTTACCGTTCATGCCTTCAATCAAAACCTTGCCACGAGCA
Organism: Verrucomicrobiia bacterium; assembly: GCA_035275085.1. GTDB lineage: Bacteria > Verrucomicrobiota > Verrucomicrobiia > Limisphaerales > DATENK01 > DATENK01. Next base: position 2,625 of record DATENK010000083.1, read on the forward strand.
CAGACTTCGGTTTCAACGCCCAACTCTACACCTTTCCCATCGATGCCGGCACCGTTGCGCCACGCCTGTTGACGCCATCGCCCACTCCCGGAGATGTCCTGTACCTGACAAATATCACCGTCACGTTCAGCGAGCCGGTCACCGGAGTGGACGAGGAGGACTTCCTCATCAATGGCAACGTTGCGAGCGCCGTCACCAGCACTACCAACACCACCTACACCTTCAGTTTTGCCCAGCCGCCTTATGGTCCGGTCGCGATCACGTGGAATCCCAGTCATAACATCATCGATTTCGATGGCCCACCAAAACCCTTTGACGAGACTGCAGCGAGTTCCCATTTTAATTACACCCTTATCAATCCGAGCAACCCCCGAGTTCTCACCCAGGCGCCTCTTGGCGGTTCAATGATCACGGGTCTCACAGCTGTCGTCGTCACCTTCACAGAACCCGTCGCAGGCGTTGATGCCGCGGACTTTCTCATCAACGGCACGTCCGC
>DATENK010000084.1:0-2988 GCA_035275085.1 Verrucomicrobiia bacterium
AATGCTTTCCACCTCCCTTCGATAACAATCTTTTCGGCGCTAATCCAAGTACCCATGGCCTTTAATTAGCTTGCCATTACCGCCGGGCGCGGGCGAATATGTATGGCGTTATGGCGTCATCGTTATCGCGTTTTTTCGTTCTGCCGAGTAACGAGGGGGATTGGCTCATTTTCAGAGAGGGTACTCAGCGACCGGTGCATCGCTTGGACGACAAGGAAAATGCGGTAGAGACCGCTCGGGCCATGGCACGGGAGGATGCGCCAAGCGAGGTGATGGTTGAGCGCCGAGATGGCAAGTTCCATCGGCAATACGCCTTTGCTCCCGGCGGCGCCGACCTGCATTAGGAGTGGCCGTGAAAGCCTTCCCGGTCGAGGGCAAAACACTGCCGCAGCGCTATTTCATTTCCGAGCAGATTTTCGGCGTGGAGCGGGAGCGCATTTTTTCCACGCAATGGCTGTGCGTTGGCCATCAAAATGACGTTGCAAAGCCGGGCGAATACTTTCTGCGGAACATAACCGGCGAGAGCATTATCGTTTTGCGCGATCGGAACAGCGAGGTTCGCGCGTTTTATAATGTCTGCCGCCATCGGGGAACTCGCTTGTGTGAGGAGAAGGCAGGTTCGTTTCGCGAGACGCTGCAATGTCCGTATCACGCATGGACTTACGCGCTGGACGGCCGCCTGGTTGGAGCGCCGCATATGGAGAGAGTCGAGGGTTTCGATAAGGCGGAATACTCGCTGAACGCTTTAAATCTCGCACTCTGGGAAGGATTCATTTTTGTGAATTTGGCGAAAACGCCGATGGCGCTCGAAAGAATGTTTGCGCCACTTGCGGGAAAGTTCAAGCATTGGAACCTGCCGAAATTGCGTTCGGCGCGGCGGATCGAATATGACGTGCGCGCCAATTGGAAACTGATCTTCGAGAATTATTCGGAATGTTACCACTGCCCGCTGGTCCATCCCGCGCTTACAAAGCTGACGCCGTATGACTCCGCCGAAAATGACCTCTCCGAAGGCCCGTTCCTCGGAGGTTTTATGCCCATCACCAAGGGCCACAGTCTGACCATGAGCGGCAATGCGTGCGCGCTGCCGGTCGGGTCGTTCTCGGGCAAGGACCAGCATCGCGTGTTCTATTACTCCATCTTTCCGAACATGCTGTTGAGCATGCATCCGGATTACGTGATGGTGCATCAGATCTGGCCGCAGTCGCCGGAACGTTCGCTGATTTATTGTGATTGGTTTTTTCATCCGCAGGCTTTCGCGGATTCGGGTTTCCATCCGGAGGACGCAATTGAGTTCTGGGACATGACAAATAAGCAGGATTGGCACGTGTGCGAATTGAGCCAGCAAGGGATTGCTTCCCGCGCGTATCAGCCGGGTCCCTACTCGCCGCGCGAAACGATCCCGGCCGCCTGGGACCGGGAGTATTTGCGCAACTTAGAGGGCGCGCCATGAAATCTTACTCGACGAGATAGACGCGATAGAAGCGCCGGGGCGTGGTTACGAAATCGCTGATACTCGCGTAAGGACCTGCGGCCACGAAGTCCTGATCCAGTGGTATCCACGGCGCCGTCGATCCGAGTTCATCCGTGTACGAGACGCGGTAAGTGTGTCCGGGCGTTGTCGCAATAGTGAAGGTAGCCTGTCCGGCTGGTGCAGTGATCGTTTGGATGACGGGCGGTGGCGCAAGGGTGCTGATCGTGACAGCCGAACGGATACTGATTGTGAAACTTGTGGTATCGGTTCGTCCCGCGTTATCGGTGGCTTTGATGGTGATGAAATAGTCGCCAGGTGGCTGATTGGTGGGGACGATCCAGCGGAGGAGACCATTGCTGGGATTGACTTCAACGGTGGATGGCCCTGAAACCAAGGCGTACGCCAGTGAGACCTGGTCGGGATCCGAGGCTCGAATGGTTACGAGCAGGCGCTGGCCTGGCACGGCGAATTGTTGTGGAATCACCGGGAACTGCGGCGGCGTATTGACGCCGGCAATAGTATTCATCGAACCCGGTGTGGGCCGCAGCGTGTAATATATCTGGCTTGCACCATCGGAATAGCGGCCCTGGGAAACATCGTTGGTTTGCAATCCATAGGTGATTTGGTCGATCACGGTCTGGCCGTCCGGGGCGACAAGGCCGATATAGCCGGAATTGCCGCCGAGCCGAAAGCGGACGTGCAAATCTCTGCCCGCGGCATTTTGCGTCGGAGTGTCATCCGCCCACGCCAGCAGAAATCCGCGTGGCGGGACCACGTATTGTCCATTGTTCGGGATGCGATATTTCCGCGGCGAGGCGACGTCGTCAGTCATGTAGTAATTGCCGAGATCGATGGGTGAGGTGCCGCCGTTATAAATTTCGAGCCAATCATCGAGTTGGCTGTCTGCGGGGTCGCGCAAACCGATGGTATTTCGGGCTAGCCACTCGTTGATGAGCAGCGGCACGGTATGGCCGAGATTTGTTGAACCCGCTGTAGGATGAAACAGCCGGGAGCGAAATACGGCCTGCGCATCGGGGAAGTCGCCATAGCTGACGTTTGCGCCAGGGACGGGGAAAGTGAGGTAATCCACAATCTCCGGTTGACCGGACAAGACGCGCACGAGTGCCACGGTCCCGCCGTAATCCAGACGGAAGCTCGTGTGCCATTCGGAAGCGGTGCTTTCGCCAGGCTCACCGTCAGCCCAGACGACCTTGTATTCGCCGGGGGCGATTGTGGCGCCCGCGGGAAAAGCCCATTGGGTCAGGTTGCTGGAATAATTATCAGCGAGGAAAAAGCCAGCGAGGTTTATGGGCGTGGTGCCGTTGTTGAAGAGTTCGACCCATGGATCGCGATCACCGGCGCCATCCGCCGGCCCGACCAGCGTCTCGGTTTGCACTTCGTTCAGCCAAATCGGGCCGAGCGCCGGGAGCGTGGCGGCCACCGAATTGGGCGCGCCAGGTGTGGGCGCGCCATAGGCCCAATTGCGCACACGGCTGTTGTCCTGCAGAATATCG
>DATENK010000085.1:0-4537 GCA_035275085.1 Verrucomicrobiia bacterium
ATCGTCCTTGCGACTCTAGCGGCCGTAAACCTTGGAGCGGCTCTGGCTATTTTGTTTCGGCGCCGTGCGTCATTCGATACGAAACAGATTCAGCCCGGGTTCGATGCGGCACTAGCTGAGACCCGCCGGGTTGAGCAATCGCTTCGTGATGAATTCAAGCGCTTTGGCGATTCAACAGACACCCGGTTCTCAACACTGCGGCGCGAACTCAACGATAGCGCCACACAGACCCGAACGGGAATCGGCGAAGGCTTCAAATCATTTCAAACAACTGTACGAGATTTATTAGCAGAGTGCTCGAAAACACAAGGCACGCAACTCGTGGATTTTGCGCAACGCCTGGATAAAGTGAACGAAACGCTGACGCAACAGCTAGAGAAAATGCGGAGCACGGTGGAACTGAAACTTGCGGACTTGCAGACCAAAAATGAGCAGAAGCTCGAGGAAATGCGGCGCACCGTGGATGAAAAACTGGAAAGCACACTCGAGCGCCGGCTTGGCGAATCATTCAAATTCGTGAGCGAACGCCTTGAGCAGGTGCACAAGGGTTTGGGTGAAATGCAGGCGATGGCCAGCAGTGTCGGTGATCTCAAGCGGGTCCTGACCAACGTGAAGACGCGCGGCACCTGGGGAGAGATCCAGCTTGGCGTTCTGCTTGAACAGCTGCTTACGCCAGATCAATACGGAACGAACGTTGCGCCCAAACCCGATTCAGCGGAGCGGGTCGAATTTGCTATACGGCTGCCTGGAAACAACGACGAAGCTCCGGTCTGGTTGCCGATTGACGCCAAGTTTCCGCAGGAAGACTACCAGCGGTTGGTTGAGGCCGCGGATCGCGCCGACCCGGATGGTGTGCTTGAGGCGGGAAAAGCTTTGGAAATTCGTCTGCGCAATCAAGCGCGCGACATCAGGGACAAATACATTGCCCCGCCGTTCACGACCGATTTTGCGATTCAGTTTTTGCCATCAGAAGGACTTTATGCGGAAGCGTTGCGGCGGCCGGGACTTGCGGACAGTTTGCAACGCGAATTTCGGGTATTGCTTGCAGGGCCAAGCATCCTCGCCGCGCTATTAAATTGCTTGCAGATGGGTTTCCGGACACTTGCGATCGAGCGGCGCTCCAGTGAAGTTTGGAGAGTGCTGGCGGCAGTGAAGACAGAATTCGGGAAATTTGGTGATGTTATTTCCAAGGTGAAGAAAAAACTCGAGGAGGCCAGCAACCACATCGAACAGACCGAGGTCCGTTCGCGGGCAATTGGGAAGAAATTGCGGGATGTGGAGGCATTGCCCGCAGAAGAAGTGGCGCGGCTGCTGCCGGAACAGATGACATTGACTGACGAAGGCGATGAGAACGGTCCAGAGGGTCGTCGCAATCTTAGCCCGCTGGACTCCAATTAAGCGTTCCTGATTCCGCTTGCTGCCTCGTGGAGCGGCGACTAGTTTCGCGCGCAGTTAATGGACAACCCTCCAGGGTCACCGGGTGCGCCGGCGGACGGCAAACGCAAAGCCAGCAAGACGCGGCTTGAGCAAGGCATGGCGGTCGCGGTGCTGGTGTTGCTGGTCATCGGCAGCTTCGTCGTTATTCAGCCTTTTCTCACCGCTCTGTGTTGGGCGGCCGTCCTTTGCTTTTGCCTGTGGCCCATGCAACGCCGGCTGGTGATTTGGCTTCACGGCCGCCGCACGCTCGCGGCGCTAATCACCACGCTCACGGTGACACTCATCCTCGTGGCGCCCTTTGTCATCATCGGGTTCAGCATCGCCGACGATGCCCGCGCCCTCGCTGAAAGCACCCAGAGATGGATCGCAGGTGGCCCGCCACCGCCACCGAAATGGTTCAACCGCGTCCCGATCGTCGGCGCCCGCGCGAAGACTTACTGGCAGGAGTTCGTTGGGGAAGCCTTTGATTTCGCGCAAAAACTAAGACGCGCCGCGAGCGAGGAAACACCTCCCGAAACGCCGCCCCCGGCCCCGCAACTCGAGCCCGGCCAGCCGAAGCCTGACGCCATCGACGTCGGCGAAGACAAAGTGGCGAACACGTTGAAAGCTGTCTTTGCGCGCACGCGTTCCTGGTTTGTAGTGGCTGGGGTTGCGATCGGAAAAGGTGTAGTCGAAGTAGCGCTGAGTGTGTTGCTGGCGTTTTTTATTTTCCGTGATGGCGGCAAAGCGGCGGACCGCCTGCGCACCGGCATCAATCGCATCGCGGGGGATCGCGGCAAACACTTGCTTGAAGTCGCCGGCAATACCGTGCGCGGCGTCGTGTATGGCATTCTGGGAACCGCGCTCGTCCAGGCGATCATGGCCGGCGTTGGCTTTGTGATCGCCGGGGTGCCGGGCGCGGCACTGCTGGCATTGCTCACTTTTTTTCTGTCGGTAGTACCGATGGGACCGCCGCTCATTTGGATTCCCGCGGTGCTCTGGCTGTTCAGCCAAGGCTTCACCGGCCGCGCCATCTTCATGCTGATTTGGGGGTTGATTGTCAGCAGCGTCGACAATGTGGTGAAACCATGGTTGATCAGCCAGGGCAGCGAACTGCCGTTTGTGCTTATTTTCTTTGGGGTGATCGGCGGCGCGCTGGCGTTTGGGTTTATCGGTGTGTTTCTCGGCCCCACCCTGCTGGCCGTGCTATACCGCCTTATCGAGGAATGGTCGCGCGTTCCTGGGCCGCTGGTCGCACCGGCGGAAAGTTCCAGTCCCGGGGCCCAAAGCTCCATGTAGAGTCGGGACTCGGATGCGTCTTTGGAAGTTGAAACTTGGAAGTTTGGACTTTTATCTTACCTTGACTTGGCCATTGGCCGGGCCGATATACAAAACAAGCCGGCACGTTTATGTTGTGTTGTATCTGCAAAGAGAAAGAAGCCAAAGTCCACCTCACCCAGATCGTCGGTGAGAAAATGCAGAAGGTGGATCTTTGCGAGGAATGCGCCAAACAAAAAGGCGTGAACGACCCAACTGGTTTCTCCTTGGCAGACCTTTTGCTCGGTTTAGGGGCGTCGCAGGAGATGGAACAGGCCGCCTCCGATCTGAAATGCCCGCATTGCGGGTTCACGCAAGCCGACTTTAAGAAAGCCGGTCGCCTTGGCTGCTCGGAATGTTACGTAACCTTCCGCGAAGGCCTCGAAGGACTCCTCAAGTCCATGCACAAAGGCACCCGCCACGTCGGCAAAGTGCCGCAAGCCCTCCAGCAATCGCGCGACATGGCCGAGCGCCTCAAGAGCTTGCAAAAGAAGTTGGACAAGGCGGTTGCCGACGAAGATTTCGAGCAGGCCGCTTTGGTGCGCGACGAAATGAAAATGATGCGCGAGAAAACCGGATCCCTTCCCACGTCCTGACATGACCATCAGCGAATTTCTAACTTCACCTGCCGACACCGCCCGGCGCGACGGTCCTTACAACAAAATCGTTCTCTCCAGCCGCGTTCGCCTCGCGCGCAACGTCAAAGGGTTGCCCTTTCCGGGTTGGGCGAAGAAACCCGATCGCATTAAAGCATTGGATCTCGTGCGCCCGGCGGTCGAAAGTCTCCCGCAGATGGGCGAGGCTTTTTCCGAATCGATGGACAACCTCACCGTGCTCGACAAGAACATCCTCGTCGAACGCCATCTGATCAGCCGCGAGCACGCAGCCAAAAACGCCGGCAGCGGCCTGGTGCTGAACCGCGAAGAATCCCTTTGCGTGATGATCAATGAGGAGGACCATTTGCGCATGCAGGCGTTGCGCCCCGGTCTGCAGTTGCGCCAGGCGTGGCATGCCATCGACCAGGTTGATTCGAAGTTGGAGAAGAAAATGGACTTCGCCTTCACACCGGCGATGGGCTACCTGACTGCCTGTCCCACGAATGTCGGGACCGGCATTCGCGTCAGCGCGATGCTGCACCTGCCCGGTCTCGTTCTCGCCGAACAGATCAATCAAATCATCCAGGCCGTGAACAAGCTTGGCCTGGCGGTGCGCGGTCTTTACGGCGAAGGCACGGAAGCCCTCGGAAATGTCTTTCAGGTTTCCAACCAAATGACCCTCGGCGAAACTGAGAATGACATCGTTGAGCGCCTGAACAAAGTTTTGGCGCAAATCATCGAGCACGAAGAAAACGCGCGCTCCATGCTATTGGAGAAAAAGCCCAAGACCGTTTACAACCATATCGGCCGCGCCTACGGCATTCTGGCGAACGCCCACAGTATCTCCTCGAAAGAAACACTGAATCTCCTTTCGCTCATGCGTCTCGGCGTCGATCTCGGTCTGTTCGCCGACCTTGAACGCTGGCAGGTCGACGAACTTTTCATCACCACTCAACCCGCGCACCTGCAACGCGTCCATTCCGAAAAACTCAGTGCGGAGGAACGCGACCTCTTCCGCGCCGACATGCTCCGCGAACGCCTCCGCCAGGTCAGCCGGCCTAAGATTAAGTAAGGTATTTCTCGGCCTGGCCAGCCCTTACTTTTCTGTGTCAGCGTTTATGGGTATGAGACGATCGTTTGCCCCCCATCGTGGCGGATTCCGGATCGGACCAGCCGGGTATGCAGGAAGATCCGGGATGTAATTGGCA
>DATENK010000086.1:0-5191 GCA_035275085.1 Verrucomicrobiia bacterium
AGGATCTCAGTATGGCCGCCACGGGTGAAGGGATAGACGTTGCCGAATAAACCCGCCCCGATGAATGCCAGGGCGAGCCAGACGCAAGTGCGCGTGTTCAGCCGCCTTTTCCAGACGAAGTAGAGGGCTAGCAGCGGCAGCACGAAGAAACTCAGGTTGCGCGCGTAGAAACCAACGTCCTGAGCCTTATGTTCGTCCAATTGCACCCCGAAGAGCGCCGGTACCTTAATCGCTACCGCAGCAGCGACCGCGAGACACAAGGCCGCGATGGCGTCCCGGCGGCCCGGCTGCACCTCGCCGGAATTTGGCGGCACGCGCACGAGTTCCCTCCAGAGGCGGTCTGAGTTTTCGCGCGCGAACTCGCGGGAGAGGGCGTCGAGGTTGGCGATGCGCTTCAGGGCCACCATGAAGGCTTCATCAGCCGCGAGGCCGCCGTTGACGAGGCCTTTCACCTGTTCACGCATACGATTTTCCAGCTCCTCGACATCAACCGGATGGCTCCCCTGCCGGCGACGGAGGTAGCTGCGCCAATGTTCGATCTGCTCCTCGAGTGAAACCGGATGACGTGTAGTCTGGATCGATTGGCTGTTCACTTTGCGGCACAAAGTAACCTCCCAAGGGACCTGGTGCAAGCTTTAAAACAGCCGTGTCTCCAGCCGAGGTAAAGAGACATTGCTCAAAGACCTGTTTGTCGTCCTCTATGGGGCTGATGAGCTGGATTCGCCAGATTTGAAGGGGGTGCCTGGTCATGTTAGCCTAGTCCGAAAGGAATACGATGCCGCGAATTGCGCCGCTTGAACGGGAACAGGCTACGGGTGAGGTGCGGGCTGCCTTCGATGAAGGGATCTCCAAATGGGGCCGCATGACTAATATGAAACGGACGCTGCTGCATTCGCTGCCGGCGTATCGGGTGTTGATGCAGTGGTATGCGCTGTTCGACGCAGTGAAGGCGTTCCTTCCGGAGCGGATGGCGATCATTTTCGCGCACGCTATCTCGGCAGAAAGTGATTGTCTTATCTGCACCACGTACATGCGGCGAATTCTCATTCAATGGGGTGAAAATCCGGATGAGTTGCGGCTGGATGAGAAGGGCGAGCTGCTAGTTGCGTTCGGGCGTGCTGTAGCGCAGCAGGGCAATCGCGTGCCGGCTGCGCTGTATCAAAAGCTGGCGGGTTTCTTCACCCCTGAACAGATCGTGGCGCTCACGGCTTTCGCAGGTCTAATGGTCGCCACGAACATCATCAACAATGTCCTTGAAGTGGACCTCGACGAATATCTTTATGAATTCCGCGCGTGAGTTCGAGGGCAAGGTTGCGTTCATCACGGGCGCGGCGCATGGGCAAGGCCGCGCGGTGGCGCAAGCGCTGGCCAGCGAAGGGGCGCGCATCGTGGGCTACGATATTGCGAAGCAGATTCCACATCCTGGTTATGCGCTCGGTTCGAGCCATGACTTGCAGACCCTCGCGAGCGACGTCAAGGAGCGCGGCAGCCAGGCGCTGGTGTTTGCCGGCGATGTGCGCGATGACAAAGCCATCACCAGCGCTGTTAACGCGACGATGGAGCAGTTCGGCCGGATCGATATCCTCTTCAACAACGCGGGTATTTGCTTTTACGGTAAATCACACGAACTCACGGAAGAAGCCTGGGACGCCATGCTCGACATCAACTTGAAAGGGGCGTGGCTGGTCGCGCGCCGGATCATTCCGATCATGATCGCGCAACGCCGCGGCGTGATCATCAACAATGCCTCGATCGCGAGCTTTCGCGGCATGAACCGGCTGTCACACTACGCGGCGTCGAAGTGGGGGCTTACTGGCCTGACGAAGTCGTGGGCGATCGAACTGGCTCCGCACAACATCAGGGTGGTCTCGATCCATCCGACCGGCGTCAACACGCCAATGAACGACGGCCTGGCCGCGCTGGAAGGCAAAACTCCGCAAGAAATCGCCGAAGCCTCCGCCGGGAACCTCCTGCCGGTGCCGTGGATTGAACCCGAAGACGTTGCGAACGCCATTCTTTATCTCGCGTCCGATAAAGCGCGCTTTGTTACGGGCTCTCAATTCGTGATCGATGCGGGACTGCTGACACGATAGATCATGGTTCATGCCTCCCCATGGCGGCTTCTACCGGGAGATGCGCTCAGGCAGCCTGCAGACGGCGGTGGGTCAGGACGCGCATGAATTCCTGGGCGACTTTGGCCAGGAGGACTTTTTCGCGCTCCGTGACGGTGTGCGGTTTGGTGTCCATCACGCAGAGGCTGCCGACGCTGTGGCCGTCTGGCAGTTGCAAAGGCGCGCTGGCGAGAAACTTCACGCCGCGTTCTTCGAGGAAATTGTTGTCGGCGAATTTCGGGTCCTTGGAAACATCCTCGACCACCACAGCGTCTTTGAGTGATTCGAATTGGCTGCAAAGGGTATCTTCGCGGCCGTTGTCCGGCTCGGCGCTGGCCCGAAGGCGCGGCGCCCAGAACTCTTTGTCGTGATCCACCACCGAGACGAGCGAAACGGGCACATCGAACGTTTTGGCAAGTTCGCGCACGACGACGTCGCGCGCTTCCTCGGGCTCTGCGGCTTCAAGGTGAAACTCGACATCCGGCGCGGTTAGGGTCTGGGGCTGGACGGGTGCGAATTCTTCAGCGGCGTCCTTAAGTCGCGTGACGACTAAGTCGGCCCACGGCGCGAGACGTTTGTTGAGGTCAGCCGGAGCGGCTTTGGGAGTCCAGACGCCGACGGTGACTTTGAGGTTGCGCTGGTGCTGCTTGAGGCGCTTGCAGACATTGCGCGCGGGAATCACGGCGGCGGGCGGCAACGCGGAAACGCAAACGGTGCGCGCGCCTTCATAGCGAATGGACGCGCCGCTCTCGGCGGGCAAACTTGCGACCGACAGGACCTTCATTGCTACACCACGGCGCGCGAGGATGTGTTGCAGCATCAGCCCGGCGAGTTCGTCCGCATCGTCGCGCGCGGGGATGCAGATGATCGGGTCGCCCTTCGGCACAGTCGCGGCATCTTCCTCGGCCAAATCCTGGATCAACTCGCGCGTACCCTCGATGATGAACTTTTGGCGGACCTCGGCCAGGGTACCGTTATGGCGATCTTCTTCAGCCATGATCAGCGCGGGCACGAGAATCTGATCATAGAAATCCTCGATGGAATATTGGGTGCGATATTCCAGAGCGAGGTCGAGCATTTCCTCTTCGTCCCTGGCGAGCATGCGTTGATAAAAACGCGCGTGCGGCTCGAGCACCGGCTGGCTGCCGAGCAGGATGCTGAGGAATTCGAGCCCGGGAACGTATTTGCCCATCACCATGAGGCAGACGGTGAGCGGCGTGGACAGGAACAAACCCACAGGGCCCCAAAGCCACGTCCAGAAGATCGCCGCGGCTACGAGCGCGACATTCGAAACGCCCGTGGTGTGACCGTAAAGCCAGGGTTCGAGGAAATTGTTGCTGATCGTTTCATCGACGACGAACAAGCCTGCGGTCAGGAAGAACATGGTCCAGCCCGGATCAGCCGCGATGGACAACGTGATCGGAAAAGCAGCGGCGATCCAGGGACCGAGATACGGAATAAAGCGCAGGAGGGTGCAGAGCAAGCCCCATAACAGCGCGTTGGGAACGCCAATAAAGTACAGAGCAATCCCTACAGGAACCCCGTACATGGCGTTGAGCAGCAACGTCGTGGTGAGATAGCGCGAGATGCGCTGAGCGGCGTCGTCGACGGCTTGAGTGGCGACGTTTAGATCGCCGCCGCTGACGAGTTTGATAAAACGATCGCGCAAATCTTCGCGCTGAAAAAGGACCATGATCGTAAGGACGACCGCGATACCCAGCGTGCCGAGCGGACCCAGAATGGGGCCAAAGACGCTGCGCGCGAGTTGAAAGGAGGTGGGCTTGGCTGGTTTCACCTCGACGGGAATCGGCTTGGGTGTACCGTCGTCGGCCGGCAGGTCGGGCGGTGGACCGGGTTCTTTGTTGTTGGTATCAAGCTCGCGCTTGAGTTCCTTCACCATCTTGTTGGCGCGAGTAATAAATCCTGGCGCGTGTGGACGCTTGAGCGAGGAGATTTTGGCCTGCAGGTTGTTCTGGTACTCGGGCAACCGGTCGATCAGATGCACTGTTTGGGACGTTACCAGCCAGCCGATGACCCCGATGATGCTAAACGCAAAGGCGACCGACGTGATGACCGCCACGGCGCGCGGCAAACCCCACCGCATCAGGCGCGCCACCAGCGGCGCAAGCAGGAAGCTCAGCAGGGCCGTAAGCGCGATCGGAACGAAAACCGCCTTGGCAAAATATAAAATAGCTGCAACCAGCGTCAACATCGCCAGCGTTAGAAAGGCATTCAGCTTGGCGCCGTGATTTCCCAAGTTCACGCCGGTACGCTCGGGTCGATACCCCAGTTCGCGCAAGGGAGGATTGCCCTACTTATTGCCGCCGCTACGACTTGGTCTCGGTATCGAACACACCGGTGTAAACGCGGCCGGAAGATTTTAACTGGATCCAGAGGCGATAGGGACCGGGACGGGGGAAGTCATAAGGAAAAGCAACCTGCGTGACGGTATTTGTCGCGTGTATGTGGCTGGTCTTGTTGGTCGCGCCAAGGAAGAATTGTTGCGATGCCATGGAAAACGTTCCCACCGGATGGACGTGCGCGAAAACCGAGCCGGACTTGTGGCGGACGACAGCGTGGCCGAACATTCCCATGTACGGCTCGATCGGCAACGGCGTCCGTTCGGGGGAAAGGAGCCGAAAGGTGAGATTGGATTCCCAAACCATCGATAATCCATCCGGCAATCGACTGCGCTGTTGCGCAAATGAGGGCTCGCGCGCGATGTGCCAGGAGTCATCCATGTCCGGGGCGACAGCAAAGTTGGTTACATTGGCGGAGACGCCCACGGAGGAACAAATGGCGTCGGGGCGGCCGGCGATTTTCCAAAGGGCGACGTAACTCTCAGGCAGCGTGGGAATCTCGACGGTGGCTGTCATCGTTTCGAAAAAGCCGTTCTCATAAGTGACATCGGCGTAGAGCTGGTAATTGCCTGGAGGCAGCGGCGGCAGAGCTGCTTCAAAATTCTTGGATTTCCGCTGAATGGGGTGCAGGTGCGCGAACGCATCGGCATCGGGCTGGCGAACGAGAAAGAGATGCATGAGCTTGCCATGATCGGAAATCAACGGTGCAGACTTGCGGGT
>DATENK010000087.1:0-15160 GCA_035275085.1 Verrucomicrobiia bacterium
TACTTTCGAGTGAGCCATCCCTAATCTATGCCATGGTAGGACAATGACGTAAGCACGCATGCAGTTCATTCGCGATATTTTTGCCGCGGGCAAGCAGGGCAAGTTTCCGGTGATTTCGTTCGAATTCTTTCCGCCTAAAACTGAGGAAGGCGACCGCAATCTGCTGGAGAAAACGCTACCTGCTCTCATGGCGTTGAAGCCGCACTTTTGCTCGGTGACATACGGCGCGGGCGGGAGCACTCGCGACAAGACCCTCATGATCGTAGACCGCATCCAGCGGCAACATGGACTGACGGCGATGGCGCATCTGACGTGCGTCAACTCAACGAAGGAGCAGCTCGCGGACGTGCTTGAGGAAGCACGGCGGCTTGGCATCAGAAACATCCTCGCGCTACGTGGTGATCCGCCGGGCGGGGTAGGGGAGTTCAAGAAGATCGAGGGCGGGTTCGAATATTCCTATGAGCTGGTGCGCTTCATCCGGGAGGCCGGAGGCTTTTCGATTGGCACGGCCGGGTTCCCCGAGGGGCACATTGCGTGCAAGGGCGGCAAAGATATCGATTGGCGGCACCTGAAAAACAAGATCGACCACGGCGCCGATTTTGTGCTGACGCAACTCTTTTTTGATAATGCGGATTATTTTGAGTTTCGCGATTTCATGCAAAAGAAGCTGGATGTAAAAGTTCCGCTGTGCCCTGGAGTGTTGCCAATTCTGAGTACGGCTCAGATCAAGCGCTTTACGACTCTTTGCGGAGCGCAAATCCCGGCGAAGATGATGGAGCGACTAGAGCAGCTCCGGGAAGACGACGAGGCTGTGACGGAATTCGGGATAGAACACGCTACTCGTCAATGCGAGGAACTTCTACGCGAGGGCGCGCCTGGGATTCACTTTTATACGCTCAATAAGGTGCGGTCCACGACAGAGATACTGAAGAACCTTGGGCTGACACACGCGTAACCGGTCTGGAGCCCGGCGCTACCGCCTCATTTGACACCAAGGCACCGGAACTGCTACACGTATCCTCTGCGAGCAAAATAAAGGCTATTTATGGCGTTACGAGCAAACTGGACCGGCCATCTTAAACTGTCATTGGTTTCGATCCCGATTCGGCTGTACAACGCGATCAGCAGCTCGAACAAGATTTCCTTCAACCAGCTTCACAAGGGCTGCAACCAACGGTTGCGCCAGCAACTAGTTTGCCCGCAGCACGGCAAGGTTGAGCGCGATGACGTCGCCAAAGGTTACGAATACGAAAAGGACCGCTATGTGGTGCTCGATGAGGCAGACCTGGAAAAGGTTGAGCTGGACACCACCAAGACGATCGAACTGATTCAGTTCGTTGACGGCGCGAAGATCGATCCGATTTATTTCGACAATTCGTTTTACGTGGCTCCGGATGGTCCGGTCGCTGAGGACGCGTTTCGCATTTTTCGCGAGGCCTTGAAGAAGCTGAACAAGGTCGCGATCGGCCGCGTGGTGATGCATGGCAAAGAAAATATTGTCGCTCTGCGCCCACAGGACAAAGGCTTCGTGTTGAACATGCTACATTACGCGAGTGAAGTGCGCGGCGCCGAGCCGTATTTCGCAGAGATCAAGGAAGTACCCGTGAGCAAAGAACAGCTTGCGCTCGCGATCCAACTGATCGAGAGCACGGCGGGCGAGTTCAATCCCGCGGAATTCACAGATCGTTACCAGGATTCATTGATGGAAGTCATCAAGGCCAAGATGGCAGGTTCGGCTCCCGTGATCGTTCAGCAACAGCAGGTCGGTAAAGTCATCAATCTCATGGACGCGCTGCAAGCCAGCATCGCGCAGGTCAAATCCCAAAAATCCGCCAAAAAGCCTGCGGCTGCGAGCGTCAAATCGGCGCCGGCACAGAAAAAAGCCAAAGCCGTGTAACTGTTCCAGTGCCTTTCAGGTGCAGCGGTTATTGCGGGAACACTTGCTCCCGCTGCCGGTTTGCGTGAGATTGCTCACATGAGCAGTGCGATTGCGGAAATAGTTCCGGACAAGCAGGGACATTTCGGGCCTTTTGGAGGCCGTTTTGTGCCGGAGACGCTCATGTATCCCTTGCAGCAGCTTGAGGAAGAGTACGCCCGGGCACAGAAGGACACCGACTTTCAGAAGGAACTTTCGTATTACCTGAAGGAATTTTGCGGCCGACCAACCCCGTTATATTTCGCAGAACGGCTCACCCGTGAAGCGGGCGGGGCAAAGATTTACCTTAAACGCGAAGATTTGCTGCACACTGGCGCGCACAAAATCAACAATTGCATCGGCCAGGTATTGCTTGCACGACGCATGGGCAAAACGCGCGTAATCGCTGAAACCGGGGCGGGTCAGCACGGCGTCGCAAGCGCGACCGTTGCCGCGATGTTCGGCCTGAAATGCGTGGTCTACATGGGCCAAGTGGATTGCGAGCGGCAGGCGTTGAATGTCTTTCGCATGAAGATGCTGGGCGCGGAGGTGGTGCCTGTCACCGCCGGTCAGCGGACACTAAAGGAAGCGATCAATGAAGCGATGCGCGATTGGGTGACCAATGTGCGCAGCACGCATTATATCCTCGGCACCGCATACGGCGCCCATCCTTATCCCATGATGGTCCGGAATTTTCAACGAGTGCTGGGCGACGAAGCGCGCGTGCAGATCCTTGAAAAGGAAGAACGCCTGCCAGACATGCTGATCGCCTGCGTGGGCGGCGGTTCGAACGCGATAGGCTTGTTCTATCCGTTCCTGAACGACGCGACGGTGAAAATGGTTGGCGTCGAAGCTGGCGGCGAAGGCATCGCACCCAACAAACATGCGGCACGATTTCAGGGCGGTTCGCTGGGGGTGTTGCAGGGAACGCGCTCCTACCTGTTGCAGGATGAGTTCGGCCAAATCCAACTCACGCATAGTGTTTCCGCCGGGCTCGATTACGCCGCCGTCGGACCTGAGCACGCGTGGCTCCGGGACAAGCAGCGCGTGGAATATACTTATGCTACGGATGACGAAGCGCTCGCGGCATTTACAAAGTTGGCGCGGCTCGAAGGCATCATCCCCGCACTCGAATCATCGCACGCGATCGCGGAAACATTAAAGCGCGCACCAAAGCTGGGAAAAGACAAGCTGATCATCTGCAACCTCTCGGGCCGTGGAGACAAGGACGTCTCTTCAGTGGCGCAGCTCATCAAGCTTTAGATCGCGCAAGGCCAGACCCGTGTGGCTTGCGGTGAAGGCAGCGACCTGGGCAGGCGTGCCCTGGGCGACAAGGTGGCCACCGCGATCGCCGGCTTCCGGTCCGAGGTCGATCACCCAATCCGCCGATTTAATGACGTCGAGGTTGTGTTCGATGACGAGAAGGGAATGGCCCGCATCAACGAGGCGTTGAAAAACCTTCAGGAGAATGCGCACATCTTCAAAGTGCAGGCCAGTCGTTGGCTCATCAAAGACAAACAAGGTCGGACGGGTTTCCTGGCGGGCGAAATCGGCAAGATGGCTGGCGAGCTTGAGGCGTTGCGCTTCGCCCCCGGAAAGAGTGTTGATTGGTTGGCCGAGACGCAGGTAGCCCAACCCAGTTTCCTGCAGCAGCGTTAAAGCCTGGAGCGCGCGGCGACCGGCCGCCATGTGAATCATCGGCAGCAACTTTTCGATGACTTCATCGACTGACGCATCCAGCACGTCGGCGATGCTCAGTTCCTGGAGCTTCACTTCGAGGATGTGCGCCCGATAGCGGCGCCCGTTGCAATCGGGACAGCGGATAAACACATCGCTGAGGAATTGCATCTCGATCTTCTCGAATCCAGCGCCGCGGCAACGTTCGCATTGGCCCTGGCCGGAATTGAAACTGAAAGCGCTGGCGTTCAGCCCGCGCTGCCGGGCCAGATCGGTTTGGGCAAACAACTCGCGAATGTCGTCGAAAGCGCCGGTATAAACGGCGGGATTCGAGCGTGGCGTCCGCCCGAGTGGCGATTGGTCTACCAGTACGACCTTCCCAACCTGTTCCATGCCTTTGAGCGACACCTCGCCGCTGGGTAACGCTTCATCTTCGTCATCGAGTTCCGCCGGAATCTGCAAGGCGGGCAAGAGCACTTCCCGCGCAAGTGTGGTTTTGCCGGAACCACTGACGCCAGTGAGGCAGACGAACCGGTTCAGCGGGATTTCTACTGAGAGGTTCTTGAGATTATGCCGCCTTGCGCCGGACACGATCAGACGCGGCGTGGTATCTTTCACCGGCCGCCACTTAGGAATTTCGATGCGCCGCGCGCCCGAGAGATACTGCCCAGTCAAGGATGTGGTGCAGCGCTTCATCTGATCGTAAGTGCCCTGGAAAACGAGATGTCCGCCGCTTTCGCCGTGACCCGGGCCAAGGTCCACGATTTGGTCGGCGGCACGCATCACGCTGGCCTCATGCTCGACCACCACCACCGTGTTTCCCAGATCGCGCAAGCCGTGAACGACTCGCACCAGACGCTCCGTGTCGCGTGGGTGCAGACCCACGCTCGGCTCGTCCAGGACATACAATGTATTCACGAGACGCGAACCGAGGCACGTGGTAAGGTTGACGCGTTCGGTTTCACCGCCGGACAGCGAACGCGTAGGACGGTCTAGCGTGAGATAACTCAGGCCGACCTCAACCAAATAGCCGAGGCGCGCGCGAACTTCGTTTAAGACGAGCGCGATGGGGTCATTTGTAGCAGGCGAGGTAACAAGTGTCTTCTTTGAAGCGGGGCTTTTGACGTCTTGTTCGGTGAAAGAGTTGATGAACTCCAAAGCCCTGTCGATCGACATGAGATAAAAATCGGCCAGTGTGAGGTCACCGATCCTAAAGAGCAGCGATTCCGGTTGAAAGCGTTTGCCGTGGCAGTCCGGACAGGTCGAGTAAGAGCGATAGCGTGAGAGGAGCACGCGGACGTGCATTTTGTAGGCCTTGCTTTCGAGCCATCGAAAATAGCCTTTGATGCCGTACCATGCACGCGGCCATTCATGCTCCTCGTCCTTCCCGTAATCCGGATCGCCATCAATGACCCATTGCTGCCATTTGGATGAAAGCTGCTCGAAGGGCACATCAGTTGGGATCCCGTAATGCTTGCACATGCGCATCAGGTCCCGTTGGGACTCGGCGCCCGTTCCGTTTCGCCACGGCTTCACTGCGCCTTTGGCTAACGTAATGGTTCGGTCGGGTAACGCGCGGTTATAATCGATCGTGATCACGCGGCCGAAGCCCCGGCACTTCGGACAGGCGCCAATGGGATGGTTGAAACTAAATAGCGCCGGGATCGGCTCACGGTATTCGATGTCGCAACGAGCGCAGTGATAGCCGCTCGAAAACTTCTCGCAGTGGCCGACTTGGTCGGGAAACCGTTGAAACGGTTTTGGCGCGTCCCGCAACGCAACACCCCTTTCAAGGGGGGTGTTAATAGTTGAGGAGTCGTAGCTCGCTGTCAGCCAATACACCTGCAGGCGGCACTTGCCGTAGTGGTAGGCATGCTCGCACGCTTCCGCCAAACGTGCCCGGGTTAAATCGCTAACTTTGAGCCGGTCCTGGATGATCGTGAGCGACGCAGGCTGCTGGCCGCGGCATTGCACAAGAAATTCATCGATTCGCAAAATCCGTTTCTCGTGCAACAGACGCTGATAACCCTGCTTGGCGATCAATGCGAGTGATTCTTCGAGCGAAAGCTTTTCGGTAAGGGGCACCTGGAAGGTAATCAGGATATCCTGGCCGTACGTTTTCGAGAGTTCACTCACGCGCTCGCAAATGATCTGTGCCGTTTCTTTGCGCACTACCTCGCCACACTGCCCGCAATGAAGCTTAGCCATGTGCGGCCAAAGCAACTTCATGTGCTCGCAGATTTCGGTGATGGTGCCAACAGTTGAGCGCGTGCTTTTGACCGTGTTCCGTTGTTCGATGGCAATAGCGGGCGGAATTCCTTCGATCCGATCCACTTGCGGCTTGTCCATGCGATCAAAGAACTGCCGCGCGTAAGGGGAAAATGTCTCGATGTAGCGGCGCTGGCCTTCCGCGAACAACGTATCGAAAGCGAGCGAGCTTTTGCCCGAGCCACTCAGGCCGGTCACGACGATGAGCTTGCCCGTGGGCAAGTCCAGATCGAAATTCTTCAGATTGTTCTGCCGCACCCCCTTCAAGCGAATGGCCGGTGCAGGTCTGCTCTTCGCCATGATCCTCCAATGTAACGGTGAACGGCTGCGATCGCAAAAAAACAGAAGGAAATCCTTAACGTATCAAAAACCCTCGATCCATTGCCGAAGCAAAGGCAGGACCGGGTTAGGATCATCGTTGAGCGAAACAGGGGGCATACGGAAGGCGTCGTGCCGCGTCAAACGTTCCAGCAAGATCGATTTCTCCGGATGCCCGGGTACGATTACGCGAGCGTCGACGACGCCGAGGTCTCCGGCTGCCAGTTCACCGTTGATCAGCTTCTGTCGGCCAAGCGACGTGGTAAAGCGTGCGTCAAAGTTCCCGCGCGACGGTCCGCCTGGGCGGTGGCAACCGGAACAGTTCACGTCCAGATACGACCGCACACGGTCCGCCAAGGGAGCAGTCGCGTCATTCAGCGCGACCAGTCGCGACCGATTTGGAAGCTGCCATGCGGCGAGTTGATCTGAGGTGAGTTGCCGGGGGCTAACCGGCAGCAGAAATCCGATCACCGACATATCGAGATTAAGACGTTCTTCGGTGCCGGGCGAAAACCAGCGGTGACCGGGATCATCGGGCAGCGAAATGATTTCTCCATCTTCTATCAATCTCCCGTCCGCGTGGTACGCAGCCGCCCTGGCGGTGCGGGAGTAGCGGGACACAACGTCGAACCAGAAGACATGCGTCTCGAAAAGTTTGCGGGTTTTCTCCACGAGGTGTTCTTGTGCGATGATCGTTCCAGCAGGAAATGCGAATTCGTCTTCGGCATTGATCAGCGGCTTTTTGCCTGGCGGTAACGCAATCCAATGTCGCGTGAGTACACCGGGTTGCCACGGCGGAACAAACGGATTGAGTTCAACCAAATTGGCGATTGTCGGCGCTGTCGGAGGGAAGGGCTGGCGCTTCGTTGCATTCACGCCTGCGCGGATGCGCAGCAGTGAGCCGGTGTCCGGCCGCCACTTCTTTCCGTCGCGCCAAAGTGTGCCGCGATTTAGCACCAGAAGCGCGCCGTCTGGCGCGAACTCGATGGCGACCGGCGCATCCAGACCTCTGGCGAAAGTCAGCACGTTCGTTGGCTGGTCAGGATCAAGCGCTTTGATCCAATTGGCTGCCCAATCAGCAAAAAAAAACTTTTCGGCCCACGGCGGGCCAAATGAAGCCGAATCGGAACAAAACGCCGCGCCCACGATGCTGCGGCCAAGCAGGGGCGAGTAAGTGTAAAGCGGGTTGCGCAATGCAGCGTTCGTCGAAAACCCTTCGGCTTGAGGCCAGCCGTAATTAGCGCCGCGGACCAGCTCGTTCACTTCTTCGAAAGCGCTCCCGCCAACATCGGTGAAAAACATCCGACCTGAGTTCGGCTGAAAAGCCAAGCCGAAGCTGTTGCGTATGCCATAAGCCCAGATTGCCCGGTACTTGCCGGTCGTTCGCGTGAAGAAGGGATTGTCATTCGGGATCGAACCATCCGAATTGATGCGAAGGATTTTCCCTTGAAGCGTGTTCAACGACTGTGCAGGTTGTCCGGCAGTTTGTTCACCGATGGCGATATAAAGCTTGCCGTCGTTGCCAAAACGAATCGGCCCGCCTTGATGGCCGCCCGCGACCGTCCCACCCAGGTTCTTCTGGTCATCGCCTTCAAGGAGCACGAACTCGCTGGCGGGATCGGCGCGATCTCCAAGCATCGTGAAACGGCTGACTACGTGATGAACGAACGGTTGTTTGCCGACATAGACTACGAAGACATACGGCGTATGGGGAAAGTCGGGATGCAGGGTCGCGCCTATGAGGCCACGTTCCCAATAATCGTCCACGCGTCCAGTGAGATCCAGGGCAGGCGCGCTTAGCAACCGCCCGTTCTTAAAGACTCGCAGCGGCCCGGTCTGGTCTGCGATGAGAATTCGGCCATCCTTGGCGACCGCCAAAGCCGTGGGGGCATTCAGGTTGGTGGCAAGCATTTCGGCCAGAAAACCCGACGGTACTTCGGCCGCCGGTGCGCCGCAGAGCAGCAGCAAGAGGCCCAGCCCCATGACAAGGCGGAATCGACAGCGGCGCGATGCGTTCATTATGCTGGCAACGCAATAGTTATGTCATCCATGTCGCGAGCAAACACGCTTCTTCTGATGTTGTTGGCCGCGATGCTATCGGCGTCCGGCGCTGAGCCATTCCAGCTTCGTGGCTATTATATCACTTTCATGCGCATGCCCGTGATGGGGCTCGCCGAATGGAAAGAAGCCGTCGATTGCTTTGCCGAGGATGACGCCAATGTGTTGATCCTCTGGATGGGCGGCGGATTTCGGTCGAAGAAATTTCCAATCACGTGGCGGTACAATGAGGAGCATGTAAACGTGCAACGCGATTTTGCCCGGGAACTGATTGACTACGCGCACACCAAAAAGATTCGCGTGCTGCTGGGATTCACACCTTTCGGATACGATGGCGTGAATCGATACCCGATTGAACATCCAGATTTGAAGGCGCGCAAGAAGGACGGTTCGGCCGTGGACGAATTTGGGATTCACTGCCGTGGCTGGAATCTGTGCGCGGCAAAAGAGGAGTCCCAGCGTTTCATGCGCGAATACATTGGCGAGATGGTGTTTGACTTTTATCCAAATGCCGACGGGCTGCTGATCGAGTCGTCGGACTATGGCATCTGCCATTGCGCCGACTGCGGCGCGCGCTTTTACGATCGCGAGTTTGAATTTGTGCGTTGGCTGTCGGATGAGGTTTGGAAGCGAAACACCAACGCGTTGGTCCTCGTATATCCGCATTACTTTACGGGCAAGAAAGTGCCTGGGATTGATGCAATCGCGGCCAAACAGCTATTCGATGCGCGTTGGGGATTGTCCTTTTCACCGCACAGCGCGCATTTTGATGCCGACCTGATCGCCAAAGCGAGAACGTCAGTGTATTGGAGCGACGCGCCGGTGCTCGGAACACCTCAAGGGGTCGCCACCGCGGCACGGGCGGCGCGAGCCCATGGCGTAAATGGATTTGTGCCGTCGATGGAAGCCTTCAGCTATGTGGCGCAAGGGCCCGACGGCGGCGAGCCGTGGTTGATAGGCAAGCGGATGAAGCCGTTCGGGCTCGATGCGCTCAGCGAAGGCAAGATGCCGTACCGCTTTCTCATTCCGCGGGTGCAACGATTCGCGGTCAGTCAGTTCAGCCATGATCCCGACCTTGCCTTCGAAGACTTCAAGCGCCGCCTCGGAGCGCATGTGTTTGGAACGAATGCGACGCTCGAACAGGCTAACGATCTTTTGGAGTTACAACGGATTTGGACACATGGCAGCGATTGGTATTGGCCTTCGCCGTTGTTGGATCCGGAGTTCTTCGCGTATCGCGCAAAGCGGTTGAAATGGGACCACGAGAAGTTGGGGGAGTACGACAAGGATCTGGCGGGGTTGAAACGAATCGCCGATCTGGAGACCGGCGCTACAGAGGTTCGGCGCCTTGCCGCTGCGGTTGTCAGGCGTTGGGGCACGAATACCCCTGCGAGTCTGCATCCCTGAAACCGGGCACTTAGGATAGAATTAGCCTTGGGATCAGCGGTGCCCCGGGCCGAGGAGCTGCAGTTCACATTTTGATTTTCAGCGCGGCGGGTTTCGGGTATCATAGCCTGACTTTATGAATTCCCGAGTTATGAGCGTGTTGTGCATGGCGCTTGTGCTCGGGAACGCGAGCCGAGCGCAGCACGCCTACACCCAACTACGCGAATTTGGCTTCAGCGCGCGTTCGGCATCGCAACCGCTAAGCGGATTGGTGCAGGGGCCTGGCGGCTGGCTGTACGGCACGAGCCAAGGCGGCTACGGATCGGTTATTTATCGAGTGCAAAACGATGGAAGCGGGTTTTCCATTGTGCACGATTTCGGAGGCACCAACTTTCCTTCGCGTGGCGCGTTGGTTCTCGGCAGTGATGGCGCGCTGTATGGGACGATGATTTTGCCGAACGCGATCGATGGCGCGGTGTACCGAATGCAGCCCGATGGCAGCGGGTTCCAGGTGTATGCCTTGCCGATTGAAGCGCAGATCATTTCAGGCGTGATCCAGGGCAGTGATGGCCGGCTGTATGGCACGACATACGGGGGAGGCGCGAACGACGCCGGGACAGTGTTTGGAATTAATAAGAACGGAAGCGGCTTCGCCATCGTGCACGACTTTGCCGTCGCTGATGGTTATCAACCGGCGGCTGAGCCGCTCGAAGGCTCGGACGGCGGTTTGTATGTGCCCACCCGATTCGGCGGGAACGCGAATGCCGGGGTAGTGTGCCGGATGAACAAGAACGGTGCGGGGTTTTTCATTCTGCATCATTTTCCGGCAAGCGGCACCAACGACGGGCGCATCCCGAGCAGCCGGCTGGCGGCAGGACCGGGTGGTTTTCTCTACGGCACGACCGAGTCAGGCGGGCTGTTCGGCGAGGACGATCTGTTCTCAGGCGCGGGTGTGGTATACCGCGTTACGACAGATGGCGACATTTACAACGTGGTGCGGCGCTTTGAAGCCGGGTTGGGCGATGGAGTAAAACCGAGAAACGTCTTCCTGGGGTTCGACGGAAACGTGTATGGCACGTCACAGAACGCAGGTTACGCCCACAACGTGGATGGAATATTTCGAACAACCGTCACAGGTGACAATTTCGGCTTCATCTTTACGTGGGTTTCGCCAGACAACGAGAGCGTGCAATTGAATCCGGTTTTTCAGAGTGCTGACGGAACGATTTACGGGACTAGCGCGGCCGGCGGGGCGAGCGGGGTTGGGCAGGCCTTCAAGGTGCGGCCGAACGGCACCCAATACCAAAACTTGCATGAGTTTTCCTCGACCGGCGCGGACGGCAGTTACCCGTCGGCGTTGGTTCGTGATGAGGATGGGACGTTATACGGCGCCACGTTGGGCGGCGGCGCGACCGACAGCGGCACAATTTATAAATTAGAAACAAATGGCACGTACAGCATTCTCCATGAGTTCGCGTCGCCGGGTGGATTTCCGCAAGGGTTGATTGTGGGGAGCGACGGCTATCTCTACGGCAGTACCTATTTTGGAAAAAATGCTTTTCGGCTGACCAAAGATGGATCGGAGTACATTGACCTGGTGGATCTGCCCGGGGCCGCCGTCGGGCCATTGATCGAAGGCTCTGACTTTCTGTTGTATGGCGTCACTGAAGATGGCGGCGCGAATAATCGCGGGTCCGTGTTCCGCATGAATGCGGATGGAACGGACCTGCAGGTGATTCATAGTTTTACGAATACGACGAGCGATTTGGCGCAACCTTCGGGGATTCTGGAGGCCAGCGATGGGAAGCTGTACGGTACGGCGCTGCGCGGCGGCGCGAGCGGGCAGGGCATGGTGTTCAAGCTCGACAAAGACGGAGGCCAATATCAGGTATTGCATAGCTTTACTGCGCCGTCTCTGATCCTCGTTTCGCCAAACCCGCTATTGGAAGCCAGTGATGGCTATATGTATGGCACTACGCGCCTCGGCGGTACGAATTCCCAGGGCTCGATTTATCGCATGAGCAAAGGCGGCAGCAATCAGGTGCTGTATTCCTTCGAGGATACACATGGCGGGCGTCCGATCGCGAAATTGGCGGAAGGGCCAGGGGGATGGTTGTACGGTGTCACCGCAGACAGCGGGGACTTCGAAGGCGGCTATCTGTTCCGCTTCAAGGCGGGAGCGCCGCCGACAGCCGTCCACATTCTATACCACTTCGGCAACGGTTCGCTTGGCCGCAACCCGGCCGCGGGCGTGGTCGTCGGGCCCGCGAGTGAAATTTATGGCACGACTCAGTTTGGCGGGTTCAGCTCCGGGTTCGGGGCAATTTTCCGCGTAGACTTGAAGCCGATCCTTGCGATTCGGCGCGCCGGCGCTGGGATTGAACTCTCATGGCCATGGAACGGTGAAAACTATGAGTTGCTTGTTACTCCCGGCTTTCAATTCCCCTTCAACTCCTCAGGTGTCAGCACCACGAATATTTCGGAGCGCGTCATCGCTACCGTGCCGCTGGAGAGTGGGAACCGTTTTTATCTTTTGAGGAAACCTGCGCCCCGTCACTTTCCTCCGCCACCAAACGCCGGGCGATGAACTGCCGAACAAGCGGAATTTTCGATGCTGTCATCAACTGAATCGCGCGTTCGCTATTTTGCGTGACGCCGGGCTCGATACCATACCAGATCATCAACGGCTGATTCGGGTCGCTCGCGTCCTCCGCATGGCCAGCCAGCGCCCCGGCCAACTCCCAGCGTTTGTCCAGCGGTTGTCGTTGCAGCGCTGACGCGAGCCCCAGGCGCACCAGGCCCGATTTGTCTTCTCGCGCGAGTTTCACCAACAGTTCGCGATGGGCATCCGCAAATTCCTCGCTCTCGCTGAGGAACTTAATCGCCCACCAGCGCATGTTTTCGTCATCGTGCTTCAATAATTGCACGAGCGTGGCGGCGTCCAGGCCGCCAATGGCGTGCATGGCCCACATGCCGCGAAGATTGCGGGTGAGGTTTGGATGTCCGAGGAACACTCGCGAAAGCAGGTTGCGCGCGTCGCGACCGAGCGTGCCCGCCGCGGCGCGCTCTTGCAGGACGCGGCGCGCGTGGCGTACATACCAATCATTTTGGCTGAGTTGAAGCTGAACGAGCGCGCTATCCGGAAGCGTTGCGAGGTTGAAGGCGCCAATTTTTCGCGGCGTGCCGTAAGCGATTTTGTACATGCGTCCGCTAGAGCGAAACGTGCCATCGTAATCGTGACATTCCCCGAAATCGTTCCAATCAGTCGCGTAGGCGGCGCCGTCCGGGCCGTATTGGACGCTGATGCCGCGGAACCAGGGATCATGGGCCATGAGGAAATTTTCGCCATGTCGGCCAACGTACCCGCAGCCGTTGCGTTCGAGTGTGTCGTAGAGCAAACGTTGCCCGTGGGTGTTGGCCATCATGATGGTGCCGCGGTAGTTCGTGGGCCAATTGTCGCCCAAATAAATCATGGCGCCACAATGTGAGTGGCCGCCGCCGAGCGTGTCGTGCTCGCCTTGGCCGCCGCGCGTCTTGGTCCAATCCTTTCCCGCCCAATGCAAATGGTCGGAGCAGGCGGGCATCAACTCGTAAAGATACGGATTGAAGTCTTCGCCGTACATGCGTTGGTAATGCGCCCCGGCGATCAGATGCCAGAGGTGGCCGATGACGTTATTTGAGAAGAACGCCTGGCCGTTGTCGTCCCAGTCCAAGCCCCACGGATTAGTGGTACCGTGCGCGACGACTTCGAAGATGTGCCGCGTGGGATGATAGCGCCAGATCGCACAGTTCAGAAGCGTGCGATCTTTTTCGGGCGTGCCGGGCCGGCCGACGAGGGAGTTCGCCAAAATACCCTGGCGGCCGTACAGCCAGCCGTCCGGTCCCCACGCGAGGCCATTGACCATGTTGTGGCTGGCCTTCGTGGTCCAGCCGTCGAGGTGCACTTCCGGTTTGCCGTCGGGGACGTCGTCCCCATCGCGGTCGGGAATAAAAATCAAGTCCGGCGCGGAGCACAACCAGACGCCGCCAAATCCCCAGGTGATCCCGCTCAGGCGATGGCCATCCTCGAGGAATACTTTGCGCTCGTCGAATTTGCCGTCGTTGTTTGTGTCGCTGAAAATAAGAACCCGATCTTTATTTTCGTTTTTGAAGTCGGGATAAGAAAAGCATTCGACCACCCACAAACGTCCGCGGTCATCGAAGTCGAAGGCCACGGGCTGCATCAAATCCGGCTCGGCCGCAAAGAGGCTGACATTAAAACCTTTCGGGACGGTGATTTTTGCAAGCGCTTCGCGGGGCGGGAGTGGTTTGTCGAGCGTGTTCTGAGTATTGGTGACTCCTTCCGGCAACGCCGCCCGACTTCCAAGCGCGACGGCGAACAATAAGACGCTGACTCTCTCCAGCATGACCGTAGATACCACATCGCCGCGCAGTTTCCAGTCTCGGCGAAAGGGCAAGGCGGAACCGCGACGCCGGAACGGAACGAACCGTGCGTTGTCCGTGGGCTCCGTGTTAAGAGTTGAGCCTCATTTCTGGGGAACCGCTTTTCACTTGATGCCTCATACGACAGGCAATGGTTGATGGCCGGCGGCTTTGTCGGGCCATTGCGAAGGCATTAACTTGGACACGGGAAAGATTGTATGAACATTCGATCACTTCGCTCACCGCTGGCGGCTCAGATTGGCATGCTAGTCTCGCTCACATTGGTTTTAGGATTGCCGTTAGCTTTTGCCGGGAAAAAGCCGGGCGGCGGGACCGGAGGAGGGGGGAGCGGAGGCGGAGGGACCACCACACCGGCGCCGCCGACGCCCGCCAACTTCCGCGTCACGGCGGTCACGGCTTACACCATTTCCGTGGCTTGGGATCCGGCGCCCGCCACCTCGGGCGACTTTAACTACTACCTCTCAGGCGCCTATCAGGTTACCCCCGCCACTCTGCCCAAGACCGCCACCAGCCATACATTCACCGGACTCGCTCCGGGCAACGAATACTGGCTCTTTATCTATACCAAAGATGCAGCCGGGAATGCTGGAGGCCAGGCGCAAGTCGGCCCGATTCGTCTCCCAAACGACACCACTGCGCCGTGGACCGCCCCCGTCGTTTCTGTCGGTGAAATTGGTGCCAATTACGCCCACATCTCCTGGACTCGCGCCGCAGACGATGGCCCCTACCACTACGCTCACGAAGTCTGGCTCAACGGCAGTTTGTTATACCGAAGCTATTATCCGAAAGACGTTATCGAAACCACTCTCCGCTTCCTTCAGCCGGACACGCGGTACAGCGTTCAGGTGCGCACCTACGATTTTGGGAATAACCCTTCGCCCTTGAGCGATCCCGTCTCCTTTAGAACGCTGCCGGCCAATCCGAACGACACCAGCCCGCCTGGCGTACCGGCGAATGTGTTCGCGTACAGTTTTGGCGACCTTGAGATGTCGCTGTCGTGGACTCAATCCACGGACAACTTCGATGCGCAGGCGAACATTCGTTACGACGTGTATGTGAACGGCCGCTTCGAGGATGTGGTCTTTGGTTCGGCCG
>DATENK010000088.1:0-4828 GCA_035275085.1 Verrucomicrobiia bacterium
GCCGACGATGCCACGACTCGCGATCACGCCGATCGCGTGCTCGGGCGTTATCGCGCCACAGGCGAAGACAAACTGAAGCTCATCGCGCAGAAGCGCAAAGTGGTGCTGGACGGCCAACCCGATCTGCAGTCCGGGCACGAAGTCGCAAAGAAGACCTGCTTCGTCTGCCACAAGCTTCACAACGAAGGCGCCGACGTTGGCCCTGACCTCACCGGCGTCGGCCGCAGCACCCTCGACGCGCTCCTCCACAACATCATCGATCCCAACGAAGTAGTTGGCCACGGTTACGAAACCACCGAAGTCGAACTCAAAGACGGCCGCTCCATTACCGGCCGTATCGTCGAAGACACACCCTCGCGCCTCAAGCTCCTCGCCTCCGGTCCGATCGAACACATCATTGCCCGCTCCGACATCGAGAAGCTGCGCACCAGCGAACTCTCCCTCATGCCCGACGGACTCGAACAAATGCCCGATGCCGATTTCCGCAACATGGTCTGGTATATCCTCAATCCGCCCCAGGACAATCGGCCAATGACACCCGGTTTGCGCGCCGAACTTCTGGGCGAAGCTCCGAAATGAGCGATCGCGCGAAGCGTCTTGGAGTGCGGCAGCCCTCTGCCGCTTTTCTCCTCGCCATTTTGCTCGCCTCTCCCAGTCCTGCTCTCGAACTCACGCGTGACGCCTACCGTAACCGCGTTGAAGCCGTCTGGACGGCACAGATCGTGGCGGTACTGATGAATTGGCCCTTCGAGCATCAAACCGCCTCCACGCTCTGGCTCACGAATTTCCCGAAACCCTACACCGTCGCGCCGGTGGACGACGATTGGTACTACGAGATGGTCGCCATTCGCGGCTTCGAAAAATACGGCATCAACATGACGGTCGAACAACTCGGCGAGCAATGGAAAGAGAACGCCTGCGGATCGTGGGGTTCCAGCGAGCAGGCGCGCTTCAATCTCGCCAAAGGCATCAAAGCGCCCGACAGCGGCCATCCGCGTTACAATCGTCTTTGGTTCACTATAGGACCGCAGTTCAGCGCGGACGTTTACGGCGCGCTCGTGCCCGGGCTTGTCAATGAAGCCGCTCGCATGGCGCGCGAATACGGCCACGTCAATGGATATGCCGAAGGCACCGACGGCGCAGCCTTCATGGCCGCGATGGTCAGTCTCGCCTTTGCTGAAAACGATACGCGCGAAATCGTGCGCAGTGCCGCGCACACTCTTCATCCCTCTTCTCCCTATCGCCAATGCCTGGATCTTGTCATCGCACTTGCGGAAGCGGGCAAGAGCTTCGAAGAAATCGCCGCCGCAGTCGAAGACCGCTGGCACATCGAATATCCTGCCACGAACAACGCCGTCTCTAATGGCGGCCTCGTCGCGGCTGCCCTTTGGTTCGGCGAAGGCGATTTCCTTAAGACCATGAACCTGTGCGCCCAAGCCGCAGACTTCACTGACGCCGATTGCAACGCCGCGAACGCCGCCGCCGTCCTCGGCGCAAGCCACGGCATGAAGTGTCTACCGGCGCAACTGGTGAAACAGCTCGGCGACCGTATCAAAGGCGAAAAGATGGGCCCCGTCACCCTCACGCCGCCCGTCGACGAACGCATTTCCGATCTCGCGCGCCGCACCGCGGCCATCGGCGAAAAAATTCTGCTCGCGCGCGGCGCAAAGCTCGCGGGCACAACCTTTGTTATCGAACCTCAATCGCCAGCCACGCAACCACCGGAGCTCTTCACGCTTGCTAACCTGATGCAATACTGGAACCCGCATTGGCAACTCGACCGCGCCGGTTTCGGCGGCGCCGGCGGAGGCATGGCGGGCATCCGCGGCATCACTTACCTGGATGGCGACGTCCTCGCCACTTATCCACGCGACGAAGTCCGCGGCCTCGTCTTGCGCCGCACAGTTACGCTCAGCGACAAACCCACGCTCTCCTTTCAAGCCGGCGCCGACGCCGGTCGGGCCTGGGAACTCAACGTCTACGCCAACAACAAGCTCCTTGAAAAACGCATCATCGAGGGGGGCGGTGATCCCGGCCGCAAATGGCATGACATCAAAGTCGATCTCCACGACTTCGCCGGCGAGTCAATCCATCTCCGCCTTTACCAACGCGTCCTGGTTCCCAACCGCGTAGCCGGAAACGCCTATTGGCGCAACTTGCGAGTAGAGTAGTCATTGGAGCGCGGACAGCCTGTCCGCGGCAGGCAAGCGCTTCGTGGCGAATCGCTTGTGCTACCACCCAGAATCGAAGCTTGGCAGCAAAAATTCCTTCTGCTTAGCTTCGCCCGCAATGCACATGGCCCGAGCGATTTCGTTCCTTCTGCTCTCCCTTGCCATTGCGAACTCCGCCGCCGTTATAAAGCCGCCGCAAAGCTTGAAGCCGCAAGGCACAAACTGGGTCGTGCAATTCCTCTCTCCGGACTTCGTCGAGTACGACACCACGACCGGTACCGCGACCGTCACAAACGGCATTATCGTCAAATACGGCGGCGCCACCCTTTCCGCCCGCAAGGCGCGCGCGAACGAAAAAACCGGCCTCGTGGAAGCCGAAGGCGATGTTTACCTCGAACAGCAGGGCCGCATTTGGCGCAGCGAGAAGATGCGCTACAACTTCTATAGCGGCGAAATACTCGGCTCGGATTTTCGCACTGGCCAAAGCCCTTATTTCGCCGAAGGCAAAGTGCTGGCCGGCGATCACAAAGCCGGCGTCTACGTCGGTCGCGAAGGTTCGGTCACTACGGACGATTACGCCGAAAGCGCCGGATACAAGGTTCGCGCCAAAGACATCATCATCGTTCCCGGCGAATACGTCGAAGCACGCCATGCCGTCCTTTACATCGGCAAGGTCCCGGTCTTTTACTTCCCCTACTACCACCGGAGCCTCAAAGACAACGCCAACCACATTTCCTTCACGCCTGGCTATCGCAGCCTGTACGGCCCTTTCCTGCTCACTACTTATAATTGGTATTGGGAACAACAACTTGAAGGCGCTGTCCACCTCGATGGCCGATATAAGCGCGGTGTGGGGTTCGGTCCCGACTTTAAATGGACGCTCCCGCGCTACGGCGAAGGCATCTTCAAATCCTATTATGCTAACGACGTCGAACCCGGCGTGGACCCTTTTACTCATCAGAACCTTCCCGAGAACCGCTATCGCTTCTGGGCCGGTCATCAGATCGACTTGCGCACGAACCTCACCGCAAAAGCTCTCGTGCGCTACCAAAGCGATCAATTCGTAGTGCGCGATTTCTTCGAGAGCGAGTACCGCGACAACGTTCAGCCAAACACATTCGTCAACGTCAACCAGCGCTGGTCCAATTTTACGCTCGACGCACTCGCCCAGCCGCGGGTGAACGACTTCTTCGAAACCGTCGAGCGCTTGCCGGATATAAAACTCACCGGTCTGCGCCAACAAATCGGCGTCACGCCGCTCTATTACGAGAGCGACAGTTCATTTGGTTATTTCCGCAGAAAATTCAGCGAGGATGACACCAACATCTTTCACCTTCCCTACTCCGCCACGCGCGCCGATACGTTCCACCAGATCACCCTGCCCCATACTTTCTTCGGTTGGTTGACAGTCACGCCGCGTGTTGGCGGTCGCTTTACCCATTACAGCGAAGCGCAACTCGAAGGCGGCATAACTGATGATGAAAACCGCGGCGTGTTCAACACCGGCGCAGAGGCGTCGTTTAAGCTGTCGCGTCTCTGGCGCGAACCGCAAAGCAAGTTTTTCCAGGTCGACGGCATCCGGCACATCATCGAGCCTTCCGTCAATTACGTTTTTGTCCCGAGCCCGAACGTCCGCCCGCGCGAGTTGCCACAATTCGATTACACAGTTCCAACCACCCGCCTTTTGCCGATCGATTTTCCGGATTTCAACGCCATCGATTCCATCGATGCACAAAATGTCATCCGACTCGGTCTCCGCAACAAAATCCAAACGAAACGCGGAAAGCACGGTCTGGACAATCTGCTGAATTGGGCGCTTTACACCGACTGGCGTCTCGACCGCACCAATGCCCAGCCGACCTTTTCGGACCTCTATTCAGACATGGATCTCCGTCCATTCGATTGGCTCACCCTGAGCTCGGAAATTCGCTACGATCCCAACGTAGGATTTTTGCGTGAAGCAAATCACCTTTTCACCCTTACGCCCAACGACATTTGGGCGTGGCAATTTGGCCATCGTTATCTCGAAAGGCTCCCGGGCGGCACTCGCGAATCCGGCAACAACTCTTTTTTTCAGTCTCTCTATTACCGCCTCAGTGAGAATTGGGCTACGCGCATCTCCCACCATTTCGAAGGCCGCGATGGCGTGCTCGAAGAACAACTTTATACCGTCTATCGCGATTTCCGAAGCTGGACCGGCGCCCTTACCCTGCGCGTGCGTGAGCGTCGCGGCGCCTCAACCGATTACACCGTGGCCTTCACCTTCTCTCTCAAAGCATTCCCGCGCTACGATGTCGGCGACGACATCAACCGGCCGCTTTTGCTGTTGGGTTATTAATGACCCCTCGCCCTACCTGTATCCCTCCGGATGCCTCCGGTGCCAATCCCACGCCGTGGCTACAATTTGTTCCAATTTCGGGAACTTTGGGTTCCAATCCAGCTCGCGCCTCGCTTTTTCCGCCGACGCAACCAAGCGCGGTGGATCCCCTGCGCGCCGTGGCTTCTCAACCGCAGGTATTTTCCGCCCCGCCACTTTCTCACATGCTTGATGCACCTCGCGCACCGAGTACCCATCCCCATTCCCAAGGTTGAAGAACCCTTGCTTGCCTCGCGTCAGCGCCAGCACATGTGCATCCGCCAAATCGATCACGTGAATG
>DATENK010000089.1:0-9039 GCA_035275085.1 Verrucomicrobiia bacterium
GTAAACACCGCAGTCAGGGGCGTCGCCCATGATTGCTCGAAGCCGAGGACGGTGTGACCGAGCAGATTCCACACGATCATCAGGGTGGTGAAGTACCAGAGTGCGAAGAGACGGGCCTTCGGACTGTTCTGCGGATAGAAAAGGAGCGTGGTATTAAAGGCCTTGTTTTTCATCACAAGCTACGGGCGACGTTTCCGGGGCGATCGGTGCTTCGCAATTCCAGCGTCTGCCAACCGGGAGTGAGTTGCTCGGATCGGTGCTGGATTTTGCCGCTGTGGTCGCGCCATTCGATATCCACGGTGACCGTTTTGGACGGGTCCCATTTGCCCAGGCCGAAAT
Organism: Verrucomicrobiia bacterium; assembly: GCA_035275085.1. Classification (GTDB taxonomy): domain Bacteria; phylum Verrucomicrobiota; class Verrucomicrobiia; order Limisphaerales; family DATENK01; genus DATENK01. Next base: position 340 of record DATENK010000089.1, read on the forward strand.
GGATCTCGTGGCTTCGACGTCCAGAGTGGCCCGTCCCGCCATCGACCTGCCCAACAAGCTTGCGGCCGTCGGGAAGAACTACTCTCGCGACCGCGCCGACCGCCGGCGAACGATTGGGATGCACCAGACGCAGACCGAGAAATGCGCCAGGATTTGGTGAGCGGTTCCTGAAAAAGTAAGAAGGTCCCCATTGGTTGGCCGTGACGAAGTCCAGACGCCCGTCACCATCGACGTCTGCGACCGCGATCCCACGCGTGACCATGGGTTCTGCCATCCCCAATTGCGCGGCAACGTTGTGATATTTGCCATCTACGCCCCGCACGAAGAACGGATTGCAATCATGGCCGCTTAAATCCGCACCGGGTTTAAAGGTCGGCCAAAAGCGCGGGTTATGAATGATTTGGTCGTTGCTCGTCCCAAGTGCCTGGAGTTCAGGCCACCGATTCACTTTACCTTTGATGAAACCGCACGCCTGCATGGCTTCGAGGACTCCGTCATTATCAAAATCCGCGAGGCGCGCTTCCCAGCTAAAGCCGCTACGCGAAAGACCGAGTTTCTCGCTCGCGTTCACGTACGGGGCGACGCCGTCCTTCATCTTGCTGGTCTCGCCAGTACTTAACCAGAGGAAGTGACTTTCAGTGAGCGCAAACTCCGCCGCGATATTGCTGACGTAAATGTCCAGCAACCCGTCGCCGTTCACGTCCCCAAAATCGATGCCCATGCCTTTAAACGAATCATGGCCAAGCACGCAAGATTTCGGAGTCATGAGATCGCGACGGCCCTCAAGCAGCGCGAAACTTACGTGACCGGGGGTCGAGCGATTGTGCAGCAAATGGTCCGGACCAAAATCGTTCGCGATATATATCTCCGGCAAGTGATCTCCGTCGAGGTCGGCCGCCCCGACCGCAAGTGCCCACCCACGTGCGACTTCCTCCGGCATCGCGTCTGGTATTTCCGTAAAGCGCGCCTGCGGATCGGCGCCGCCTGAGGCTGCTTGCCAGAGAAGCACTCGATCTTTTCCGCCGTTTGCCGCTTTGGATTTCCCCTCGTGCATCACGACGGTGCCGCCAAAATCTTTCGCATGAAGGATTTTCGCGCCGTCCTGAAAATAATTTCCGATAACAAGATCGAGGTGGCCGTCACCATCGATGTCCGCCTGAGTGGCGCAGTTCGAAAACCAGCGCTCGGCTGAATCGACCAGTTCACGCGCGACGAAAGAGTCCAGCGCCAGGGTGTTGTTTTTCCGCAGATACAGGACAGGCGTGCGGCCCCAGAAATACACCATGACATCGAGCAACCCGTCTTCATTGAAATCGCCAACGAGTGCGCCCATGGGCGCGATGGTTGAAGAATCGTAACCATTGTGCGCCCAGAAAGACGTATCCAGTACGAACGAAGCATAACGCTCCGACGTACCTGGCACGGGCATGATAGTTACAAGGTCCGTCCGTGGATCCACGTGAACCAGATCGTTGGCGAGGCCATCGCCGTCGAGGTCCGCGAGCGCGGCGGCCGCGCCCAGCGAAGAAACCCACGCGGAAATGCGGCTAAGGCTTGGATGGACCTGTCGGAAGGATTTCTTCGGAGGACCGCCTGTTGGTTCGGGCAGCGCGATCTTTTCGAAGCTGAAGCGGGCCGCTAACGGCCTTATGTCCGGACTGGTGAAGACTGGAAATTTGGCGATGCCATAGCAGATCGCAACGAGGACGATTGCGGCGGCGCGGCTGAGATGTTTGGTAGCGCGTAGTTCCATGCGGTACAGTTCATCCTGGTCGCGAATCCGCAACGCACATTTCGACCCATCCTTGTCGCCTGTGATTAATAACTATATTCCGTCGGTTGCGATCTTTTGCGCTGGCGTTGGAGTATATTTGCTCTCGGCGTTCCGCGGACCCGAAAATGTCAGCAGCCTTTTTAAGTCTGCCCACCGAATCTCTCTGCGGGCCAGCCAGACTATCTTCATGATGCTTCTAAACGTGAAATCCATGCAGTAGCCGAGGCTGAGAATACGTTCGCTGCTGTGTTGGTAATCGCTGGGCCGCATCGTGCGCACGCCCGACCCATTGTTCCACGTGTTGTAAAACTTGAACAGCGACGCGACCGTAAGGGCATCGTAAATGGCCTCATCGCTCCAACCTGATTTCTTGAGCTTGGATATGTCCGTGGCGGTAATCCCGGCAGGGTTTTCGGCCAGCTTGGCGAGATAGCGGAACAGCTCTTTATGGGGGGCGTCGAGGCGTGAATTTTCGAAATCATTGATAACCTCATCCACGAACTCCTGGCCCAGGTAATCCGAGGCAACAGCGACGTGAGCACAACTGCAAAAACAGCATTGGTTTCGTGAAGAGATAAACGCGCCAATCAACTCCCGAATCCCACGCGGCAAAGGCGATGGACCGCGCATGACTTCCTCGGTGAAACGCACCAGGTGATTGGTGCTGTTTCTCTTGAAGCGGAAAAGGTGCATGATTTCGGGGATGGCGTGCCCTGCATCAGCAAGCTTCCTAAAGGCGACCTTCGTCATTCCCTTGACCGGACGATTCTCAATGTCTTTTAAAAACATAGTTGGGTGGCGGAAAAACGGACTCACCTGTCGGCGTCTTTACGCACTTTTCTGGGTTGCGTGCAGAATAGGCTCGTCGGCCGCCCGGATGCAACAGCCGATGGGCGAAGGATCGCCTTTGTGGGGCAGACCGGTGGAATGATGGGGTGAACCGGACGCCAGCACATAAAACTGCCGTCAATCCACCTGGACGATGCGGAAGAAGCGGTGCGGCTCGGGACCGATAGGGATAGTGATGGACACGGTCGACCCTTGGGCCGGGGCCCCCGGCGGGATGGGCGTCCAAGTAGCGTCCTCAAGGTTGTCCTTGTACTCGGCGCGATACGTCTTGCCAGGAATGGCAGCCAGCGAGATCGAAAGCTCAGTCGATGAACTGCGCGTGATGCTCCCGATGCGGATGCCGGTGGTGACAACGATGTCGAAGCTGGTGGCGAAGCTTAATGCGAGCGGACCATCGTCGGTAACGCGAACGGTCACGGCGTTTGTACCAATCTCCGATGGCGTCCACGTGATATTTCCATTGCTATCGATGGCAGCGTCAATGGGAGCAACGTCCAGCGAAAAACTCAGCGCGTCTCCGTCCGGGTCTGTAGCGGTGACGTGATAAGCGAAGGGCTGATTCACCAAGGCGGACTGTCTGGGAATCAAAGCCAGAGAAGGTTGGCGGTTGATCCATGAGGTATTTGGCGCTTTCGGCGTAGCCGCGCTGAGGAAGTACGTGGACGATGCGCCATCCGGATAGCGGCCCTGGCTGATATCTTCGTACTGGGGTCCGAACGTGATGCCGTCGATGGCGGAACCGTTGGGCGCGCCAAGGATGATGGCTTCACCGGCACGTTCAAGGCGGAAGTTCACGTGAAGCGCGGCGTCATTGGTGCTGTTGTGACCGGGCTGATTGTCGGCCCACACGAGAAGGAAGCCATGCGCAGGAACGACGTAACCCGGCGGAATCTCGTACTGAAACGGATCGCCGAGATTGTCGGTGAGAAAGTAGCCCGCCAAATCAGCCGGCAAATCGGTCGGATTATACAACTCGAACCAATCATCATAGCGATTGTTGTTGTTGGTATTCATCAGCGTGCGCGTGTTATCGGCCATCCACTCGTTGACAAACACGGTGATGGGCGCAGCGCTGTTGTCGTTGGCCGCACCCGCGGTGGCATGATAAAAGGCCTGGCGCGTGAAAAGTTGGCCGTCCGGATACGCGCCATAGCTCCAGTTCGCGCGCACATTCGTGTAGTTCAAATAGTCATGGACCAGCCCCCCTGACGAAAGAGCGATCGACCCGTGGCCCGCTTGCGGGCGGAAATTAGCGTGCCATTCGGACGCCGTGGACTCGCTGGATTCGCCGTCAGCGAAAATGGTTTTGAACTCGCCGGGTGCGATCGAACTACCAGCCGGGAAGGCCCATTGGCTGAGATTCGCGTAATTGTCGGATAAGGAATACCCTTCCAGATTGATTGGGCTCGCGCCGGAATTATAGATTTCGATCCACGGCTCACGTTCGCCTTGATTGTCCAGCGGCCCGGAAACGTTCTCGGGCTGCACTTCGTTCAGGTACAGCGCGGGGAATGAGGGAATGTCTCGCGCAACAGTATTCGCGGCGCCCGGCGTGGCGAAAATGGGCACGATGGAAGTAGTGGCGGTGAATTGGCTCCCGGGTGCTGTGCGAATCGCCAATGCGCTTCCATTGGTGCTGGGCAGCAACCAGAAGCTGAGGGTGCAAAAAGCGTTGGTCGGATTTCCGGCGATGACCTGTCGAATATTATTTCCGCCGGTTCCTGAGACACTGCCCCCGCCGGGCGCGACGATCCGCAAACTGCTGCTTCCAGAATGGCTGACGTTCGTGCTGCGAACGGTATTGATATGGTTGCCTTGAGGGATCCACGCCGGGGATAACGGATCCTCGAAATCACCGTTCGTCAGAAGATTTGCGCCCGCCTCAGGCACGCTGCCGAAAACAAGTTTCATGTCGTCGATATAAACGTCTCCGGCCACCGTCAGGTACATGAAGAAGTTCGTGCCGCGCTGAGAAGCGCCACCTTGAATCGTGCCGCCGACCGTAACGTAGCGCCACCCGGTAGCATCGGTCCAATTGCCTACGCGTGCGTTATCTTCAGCCGCGTCAATCAGCTGAAGAGAGGAGCCTTGTCCGTCCGCCGACGTGGCCCAGGGTTGAACGTTTTCGTATCTTACTTTGGTGACAGTAATTTCGGATGTCGCGTTCGTTCCGGGCCGAGACAACGTCAGGCTTTCACCATTATTTTGGAGATTGCCCGAAAACTCATCGAAAGGGACACCCGCGCTGGTACCGAAAGCAGCGGCATACGCAGAGATCTGGTTCACGAGCAAGAGATATTGGCCGTTCGTAATGATGCTACCCTTCGGGAAAGTGTAATCGAGTCCGTTGATGCGCCAATCGGACAGATCAAAAGTAAATGGCGAACGGTTGTAGAGTTCAACAAAGGCGGTATTCGGCGTCAGCGGGTTGTACATGATTTCGTTGAAGACGATCGCGCCGTCCGGGTTCGGAATTGCCCCGGTGTAATAAACCGTCACGGTCCGGGTCAGGTTTGTTTGAGGAACGTCGTGCAGGTCATAGCCGACGAAATCCAGGTGATTGCTCGCAGCGGCGAGTGGAACCACCATGCGCCAGGCGTTTACCGCCGTCCACGTGATTGGATATTCGTTCCCATTCACGCGAATGGTTGTCATGGTGACGGGCGCAGTGCCGGTAAACGTGAGAACTTGATTCGAGGTCGTGATCTCGTTGGTGCCCGTCACCGCGAACGCGGCATTGCCACCGGCGCTCGCGATCTGGCTTTGCACGTAGGTCACGCGACCGCCAATGGTCGTCAGGTGTCCGCTGTAATTCTGCCCGGGCGCGAAATTGTCATAATGATCCACCCAGTAACTCATGTAAGCGGTATTAAAGCTCGTGCTGATAATATCGAGCATGTGCGCATACATCAGCCGGAGATTGCCGGGAAGGTTCACCAGTTTGCCGAGGTTTTGATCGCCCACCAGTGCGCCTGAACTGCCGCGAGTGAACGTAAAATCCATGTCCCACGGGAAGTAGAGCAGTTTTCCGTCGCTCGCGCGCTGATACATGAAGAAGTTGTGATTGTTTCCAAAGGTGTACATATCGCCCACGCTGCACAGCGATACGAGCGCGTACGCCCGCATCCACTGGTCGATATCCATGATCTGGCGTGTGGCAGTATCCAGTGCGGTGCCAGACAGGCTGAGCGCTTTGCACATCGTGATAAAGCGGCTGTAGTCATCCGTGTCGCGATGATTTTTCATCATGAAATTGTAACGATAGATTTCCTTGTCGTTACCCAAATCAGTCATGTCCGTGCCGATCACCCCATCGGGCTGCGGTAGTTTGTACCCTACCGAATTGGCGGTCGTGGGATAATAAATGAGTTCCATCTCAAACATTGTGCCATCGCCACCGTTCTCGAAAGCAGTCTCGATGAAATCATCTTCGTGGCGCGGAAACCATTGTGCCGATCCGGAATGTGCCGGGCGCGGAGCGATGATATGCGCGATCTGCGAATACGTGCCGGGCAAACCACCTGCGCGGTTCAGCATATGTTTGAGAATGATTTCCTCCTGGCGATTGGCGGTGGCATCCCCTGCCCCCGAACGGTCCACCAACATGACCGGATGTTGCCCGAGGAATAAGTCGTCCGGTTGAAATGTAATGTGGAAGCCGGTACGTACGTCACTGTAACGGCCGCGCTGGCTGCCGCGCAAGTGCACGCCCACGTCATAGTAGGCGCGTTGTTCGTCGTAAACGACCGTGCACGGCAACAGGTCGTTACTCATCACGTTCGTTTGATTGTTTCCCTGCGCCACGCCGTGCATGTAGTTGATGTTGGACGCCGTCAGAATAATGCGGACGTTGTGCGTCAACGGCAGATTCGCGCGACCATCGGCAATCTGATAAAGCGCGCCAGAGTCAGGCCCCCCTGCCGGGAAAGTAGATGTCGCCCCAAGATAGTCGAGGCCGCGAACATAGAACTGAACGGTCCCGGAGCTTTGGCCGGGGATGGTGCCGGAATATTCGCTGCCTTCATGGCTCATGGCTGTGTTATTCCACGCGCCGCCATTGACTGAATACCAAAGCGTCACGCCCGTCACCCCATTGGGGTCTTGCGCTTTAACGGACACCGTGACTGGCGTGCCGGCTGATGGAATCACCGGTTGGTGCTGGAACTCACTAAAGGTCGGCCCGATGTTGGCTGCGAATTGCGAATTCTGCGCACCCGGTGTGCCATTGAGTTGTGGAGTAGGAAGGGCTGTCGTTCGCCCCACACGATTGAAATATAAACGGGTGTTCAGGAGGTTGTTGCCCGCCAGCCAGCGAGCACGGAAGGTGATCCGATAGCCGTTATTTGGGACGACCGCGCGCCCAGCCAAGTACGTGCGTTCGATGTGGTTGTGCATGTGTTCCTGCGGGCCAGTGGCAGCGAGGCGCAGGACGTGGTTCCCGGGATTGGACGGGTCTACGATGACGGCACTGCGATTGTGAGTCCCGAGCACGCGCCAGCCAGTCAGCCCATTTTCGAAATCGCCATTATCGATCATGGCGTTGCCGGTGTTTGTTTCCGTTACGGTGATGTCATCGATCAAACATTCACCGCCGCTCTGAAGGCCCATGATAAAATCATTCCATTGGGTCGGTTGGCCGCTGCCGGCCGGAATAATCGCCTGCATGGTGTACGTGTAAGTTTGCCAGGCGGATTTCCCGGTTTCGTCGCTGGATGCCCACGCTTCGGCTTTTGAGTTGTCGGCATTCGGATCGCGTAATTCGAGGCTCGACCCACCACCATCGGCATATTCGGGCCAGTGGCCGCCGGAATAATAGCGCACTTCATCCGCAGGGTTCCCCGCAGGATCGCGTAGCACGATGTGTTCACTCCGGCCTGAGAGACGTCCGCTATAGTTGCCAACCATGGGGATTGACGGATAAAGCGTACGCAGCGCAGCGATGTCGTCTGCCACCACAAGGTATCCCCCGGCAGGGATCATCTGTCCGGGACTGAACGCGTAGCCGATGCCGCCGCCGAGTTCCCAGCCAGTGAGGTCCACGGGCGCACCGCTGCGGTTAAAGAGCTCAATCCATTGTTCACGACTGGGCTTTCCCGCAACATTGTTCGAGGGCGATCCCAACTGATGGTTGTACATGATCTCGTTGATCACGATTTCGTTCCGAAAAACCACATTGTTTCCCGCTCCGGGGGTAATCGTGGTCGGATTCAACCACTCGCCACTGCTGTTCGGAAATCGTGCCCGCGCGCGATCTTTTACGACAATCGCGTCGAGCAAATTTGTGCCATCGAAAAGATACAGCTTATCCCCGGGTACGACCGTGAAGCCGAGCGTCGAGTTTGACAGCACCAGGAAGCTCCCTAAAGGCAGCGTTCCTTCCCCAAAGAAGAATACATCGTCGCTCGCGCCATCCCGAACGATGCGAAAATTCTCCAGATTACTTTCGCTCGTGACCAGGTTGACTATCTCCACCCAGAAGTCGGCGCCGCCCGCGGAATGTTCGTTAAAAACAGCGCTCAGGTTCTGGGCTGCGCCTAATGGCGACGCCACCAGTTCCGCGTCGAACAAAATGTCGCTTGTATCGCCGGTAGCCTGATGCACCTCCACGGCCAGAACGTTGTCGCCGGAAATCAGCATGGAAGCCGGCACAGCGATTTGACCGCTGAAGGCGGGGTTCGCGACGTTCGTCGGCGTTCCATTCATGTTGAAGCGGTATAGCTCCTGCCCATTCAGGTAGAAAATAGCGCCATCATCGATGAGGGTGTTCAGCCGAAGGGCAACGTTGCCGTCGCCCGCATACGTGAATGACTTGCGGAAATAATATGTCGTGCGTCCGGCCGGCAACGGTGTATTCGTGCTTGTGACCATGCCCGAGCCCCGCACTTCCGCGCGAAAAGCCCCGGGGTTCGGAGCCGTGCTGTCATTTACCGAGCGAAATTCGAGGGTGTTCGCACCCTCGACGAGGCCGCTGTTGATCGTAAAGGTCGAACTCAGCGCAGAGAACCCGACGACGTTAAAGCCCGTGGGGTTGCCGTTGATAAAGACGTTGGTGCAGCGGTCGTCCGCAGCCATGTTGA
>DATENK010000090.1:0-2803 GCA_035275085.1 Verrucomicrobiia bacterium
AGTGATTCCGGCTAGGTCTTTGTTCATAGGCAGACCATGTGCATGCCGCCCCGTAATTGTCAACACCAAAACGGGTTAGACTTGCCCCTTATTTTGGTGCGAGCGAAGCGACAATTTCTTCAAAACGTGGGTCACCCCGCAGCGGATCCCACAGCGGATGAAGACGCAAATAGCCGTAAGTCACATGGCTTCCCGGCAACTTGGCTGCTTCCGACAATCGTTCAATTGCACGGTCTTTGTCGCCCGTCCACGCATAAATGACCGCCAGGTATTGCGTTAACACGGAACCCTCGATGGCGCTCGTGCTAGAGGGCATCAATTTAACGGCGAGCTCACCCTCGCGAATCGCCTCCTCCTTGTTTCCTAAGGCAGCGTCAATCACGCCGAGCGCGCAGAAACCCTGCGCGTAGTTGCGTTCATTGCTTAGAGACTGCTCAAGTTCGTTCCGTGCTCTAATAAAGGCGTCGCGCGCGGCCGGCTCATCGCCGCGAAGGCGGGCAGCAAGACCCTCACACCAACTGGTGGGAAACGGAATATTTTCGTCGTAGCAGCCGCCGGCCGGCATGGCGGCGAGCGCCCGTTGGGCCGCCGCGGGATCGCGCTCGCGCAAGGCAAGGTCGAGCCACATGTAAACAATAACGGGAGGCGCGCCCGGGTCATCGGCAACGACCGCTTCAATCGTGCTATGCAGAGGCTTCAGGTCTGCGCGCCATTCCGCGGCAACCCACGCCCGTCGTACCCTGCTGGCCGCATCCTTTGGAGCTATTGTCAGCACTTTGTCTAAAGTCGATTCCGCCTCCTCGTAGCGACGTACGGCTTGGTAGGTAAGAGAGATTTGCTGAAGTATGGAGAAATTGTGCGGGTCCAATTCCAACGCCTGTTTCATTTCCTCCAGGGCTTTTTCCCAGTGGCCTTGCCGCCGGTCGATGTAGCCGGTCAGAAGAGGAATTCGTGATTCGTTCGGCAGCGAGCCCTTTGCGATTACCAGTTCTTTCTTGGCTTGGTCATAATCGCGATAGGCCCAATACAGGTGATGAGCCAAAGCCAAATGTGTTTCTCCGGAGTCGGGACGGCGGGCGCGAACGGATTGAATGGCTGTCTCGGCCATTTGAAGGCGCGCTTTGGTGTGATCGAACCCAAGGAAATAAATTTTATCGTGCGCTGCGGCGAGCTCATAATAGGCATTGAAGAACGACGGATCGCGGGAGATAGCCACGCCAAGTAGTTGTACCGCTTGGAACAAATCTTCTTTTGCTCGCGGGCTGAAAGGATTCCCAATTATTAGGTCCTTGGCCCGCAAGTACGCGTCGTAACCGACAAGATCCGTCGTTGGTGGCTCCTCAATTGCCGCTTTCTCGACGGACGAAACCTGGGCCCCAAGCCGATTTGCGATTTTTTGCGCGATCTCGGTTTGGAGCGCGAACACATCTTTCAAATCCCGGTCGTATTTTTCTCTCCAAATGTGAGCGCCGGTGTGGGCATCGATTAACTGAGCGTCAAGATGGATCCTGCCCGCTTCCCTGCGCACGCTTCCCTCAAATACGTAGGCTACATTCAATGCGCGGCCGACTTCATGTGCCTTGTGGACGCCGCGATATTTTGCCACGCTGTTGTGGCTTATGATCTTCAGATTGGCAATCTTTGCCAGCTTGGTCGAAACACCGTCGTAAACGCCGTCCGCAAAAAATGCGTTTGCTTTATCTGCCCCCAGACTTTCAAAAGGCAGGACAGCAATGCCGCCTGGCGCTACTGGGCTGACCGTTTGGCCCTTCCAAATCATTACGCCGAGTACTGATCCCAGAGTCAGTAAAAGCGCTGCCATTCCTGCAACAATCGGATTCCTCCGCGACCAGCGCCAGAGCTGCGCGGGCGGCGAAACCGGGCGCGCGATAATCGATCGCCCTTCAAGCCAGCGCTCGAGGTCTTCGGCCAAAGCACCGGCGGTTCGATAGCGCGCAGCCGGATCGCGCTCCAAACATTTCGCGCAGATTGTTTCCAAGTCTCGATCCAGTGTTGGAACAAGCGAACGCAATTTTGGCGCATCCTTTTCACTCGCCTGCTGGATCACCGCCAATGCGTGTTCGCCTAAGAATGGCGGGCGCCCAGTTAACAAGTCGAACAAGATTGCACCTAGACTGTAGACATCGGCTAAAGGCGTTAGCTTCGCGGCTTTGGCCAGTGCCGGGTTGGCCTGCTCTGGTGCAATGTAACCGGGCGTGCCGAAAATGGTCAGGCTGTGTGTCAGATCGCTTACGCCATCGAGCCAGGTGGCTAGACCGAAATCGCTTACCAACGGTTCGCGGTGTCCGTCGAGCAGAATATTCGCCGGTTTCAGGTCGCGATGCAGGATGCCTCTGGCATGTGCGTATTGCACAGCACGAGCAACCTTAGCCATTAGCGCTGCGGCGCGGCGCGGCTCGCCACGGAGAGCCGGCGCGGCTTCAACCAGGTTGCCCCCAGCGGCGAACTTCATGCTGAAGAACGGAAGCTCGTCTTCGCACTGGCCCACTTCGTAAATGGGCAGAATATTTGGATGATCAAGGTGCGCGGCCGCCTCTGCTTCACGTCGAAAACGCGCTAGCGTCTCCTGTGAATCCGCGTGATACGCAAGGACGCGCTTCAGTGCAACGATTCGGCGCGAGTGCCGTTGCCGCGCGCGATAAATCACGCCCATCCCGCCGCGCCCGACCTCTTCCAAAATCTGATAATTGCCCAGCCGCCAGTTGGCGTCGCGTACGTCGATTTCACCGAGAACATCCTCGAGGGTTTCTCCAGTAGGAAATTCCCCGTTCTGAGTTGTCGG
>DATENK010000091.1:0-3319 GCA_035275085.1 Verrucomicrobiia bacterium
TTGGCTGCTCCGCCACAATTGCGCGCAACTTTATCAGGCTCTTGGCCGTCCTGCTGGCGCGATCGAACATCTGGAAGCGATCACAGAAATGTTTCCGCATGTTGCGTCCTTGCAACTGCTGTTGGGTCAAACGCTCGCCGCCGCCGGCCGGAGAGACGCGGCGGCGTATCATTTCCAGCAAGCTGCGAAACTCGATCCTTCCTTGGCCCGTAAATAAAATTATCCGTGTAATCCGGAGAGTCCGCGGTTAAAAACTGAAATTGATGACACTTGCCTCATTGCAAGCGCGGGTCAAACGCAACGAGATTGACACCGTAGTCGTGGCGTTTCCGGATGTGTTCGGGCGGTTGGTCGGCAAGCGCTTCACCGCGCCATTTTTCCTGGAGCAGGTTGCGAAGGACGGAACGCACGGGTGCAATTATCTGCTGACCGTTGACATCGAGATGGAGCCGATGGAAGGATTTCAACTTGCGAACTGGGAAAAGGGCTTCGGCGATTTCGAGATGCGCCCCGATCTCGGGACGCTACGCGCGATTCCCTGGCAGCCCGGCGCCGCGCTGGTCCTGTGCGATTTGCGCGATCATCACGGCAAACTGGTCGACGAAGCGCCGCGCTCGCTCTTGCAAAACCAAATTGCGGGGCTGTCGAAGAAGCGCCTGACTTGCAACATCGCGAGCGAACTCGAATTTTTCCTTTTCAACACGACATACTCGGACGCGTTCAAGGCGAATTATCGCAACCTGCCGGCCTCCAGCGATTACCGGATTGATTATCACACCATGCAACCGGCGCGCGATGAAACGTTGTTTCGGGCGATTCGCCAGATGATGATCGAAGCGGGCGTGCCGATCGAATCAAGCAAAGGGGAGTGGGGCAGGGGCCAACATGAGATTAACTTTACCTACGGCGAGCCGATCGCCATGGCTGACATGCACGTGGTGTTCAAGCAAGGCGTGAAAGAGTTGGCCGCGCAACACGGCAAATCAGTCACGTTCATGGCGAAGCCGTCGATGACCGAACCGGGCAGCAGTTGCCATATTCACACCAGCTTGTGGTCGGCCGGCAAAAATCTGTTCTGGGACAATCAGCGCAAGACCGGCTCGAAAATGTTCCGGCATTTCCTTGGCGGGCTGATGAAGTATTCGCGCGAGCTCTCCTACTTTTTTGCGCCGACGATCAATGCTTATAAGCGTTATCAGGCGGGCAGTTGGGCGCCCACGAAGATGGCCTGGGCCCACGACAACCGGACGGTCGGTTTTCGCGTGGTGGGGCAAGGCAACTCCTTTCGCATCGAGAATCGCATGCCCGGCGCCGACGCGAATCCATACCTCGCATTTGTGGCCACGTTAGTCGCGGGCATGGCGGGCATTCAGGAGCAACTCGATTGCGGCGAGATTTACGAAGGGAACGCGTATGTGGACGAGAAGCTGCCCGCATTGCCCGAATCGTTGCAGGAAGCGAGCGCGCTATTGAATGGCAGCAAGGTTGCGCGACAGACATTGGGCGATCACGTCGTGGATTATTATGTGCATACAGCGCGGCTGGAGCAAAAGGCGTGGAGCAATTCGGTGACGGATTGGGAGCGCCAAAGATACTTCGAGAGAATATGAGAAGGAACTTGAGCCGACGCACGGCCATTAAGGCCGCCGGAGTTTCTCTTCTCCTGGCCGGTTGCGAGAAGCAGGAAAGCTCGCGCGGACGCTCGCCCTCCCAACGCGGAAGCAACGACGAGGAATATGTTTGGCTTTCGGCGAATGCGAATCTCCCGCTGTTCACGGCGCACGACCACCCTGCGTTGCGGTTGGCAGGCGAAGAACTTGGGGTGAAGGTAACGGTCGCCGGCCCGAACAGTATCGATATTCCTGGCTTCATCGCGGCGATCGAACAAACGGTTGCGCGCAAGCCGGCGGGCATGATGGTCGTCGGTTGGGACCCATCGGCCTTGGTGACGCCCATCAACAAAGCGGTGGAGAGCGGCATTCCCGTGGTCTGCGTGGATGCCGACGTTCCTGCGAGCAAGCGGTTGGCCTTCATCGGAACCGATTGGTTCGATTTGGGCGTGCGGCAGGCGGAAGCGATGGTGAAAGCAGCCGGCGGGCGGAAGGGGAAGATCGCGTTGCTCGGGCTGATCGAACAGAAGATCGATCAAGACGCGTTTGCGGGTTTCCGCTCAGTCGCTGAGAAGGCTGGGCTCACCTGCCTCGATCCGCAGCAGGACAAAGGGAACCAGGTGGAAGCGACACGAGTCGCCGCAGCCGTTTTGCAAGCGAATCAGGACCTGCTTGGGATGGCGGGCTTTGATTCGGAAAGCGGCCCGGGTATGGGCCAGGCGATCAAGGAAGCTGGAAAAGCAGGCAAGATCATCGCCACATGTGTCGATGCCGAAGAGCAACATTTGCGGCTCGTGAAAGAAGGCATTCTGACGGCCGCCATAGGGCAGAAGCGCGAGTTGTTCACGTATATGGGTGTGAAGGCGCTGTTCGAAATGAATCATTCGCCACTTAAATTCACTTCGGACGATAAAAAAGCTGGCGTGCTTCCGATTCCAATTAACTACAATACCGGCACATATACCGTCACGCGCGAGAACGTCAGCTTGTTCTTGAAAGCGTGAGGCGGATTCCGACATTAAAAAGCGCCGCTGAATTTCGGGAATACGCCGCCTCCCTTGGCCTGAATCTTCCATGCGATGACGCGATCGCGTCCGCGCAGAGCTCGCCGCTGGCGCAGCCTATCACGACCGTCGAGATCAATGGCAAACGCATCGGCAATCGCATCGCCATTCAACCGATGGAAGGGTGGGACGGCACGACCACCGGCGGCGCTACGGACGAAACGCGTCGACGTTGGCGACGATTCGGCGAAAGCGGCGCGAAGTTGATATACGGCGGCGAAGCCATGGCTGTGCGCGCGGATGGCCGCGCGAATCCGAACCAACTGATCATCGCGCCTGAGAACAATAACGACATCGCGGAGCTGCGTCAGATTCTGCTCGCGGCGCATAAAGGCAGCATCGACGACCTTGTCATTGGCTTCCAACTGACGCACTCAGGCCGTTTCTGCAAACCAACCGACAAGTTTCGCATGGAGCCGCGGGTGGCGTACCGGCATCCGATCCTGGACCGCAGATTCAATGTGACTTCCGACGCGCAGGTTTTCAGCGACAGCGAAATCGAACAATTGATCCAGAAGTATATCGAGGCCGCGCATCTCGCGGCGGACATCGGCGCGGACTTCGTGGACATCAAACATTGCCATGGTTATCTGCTGCACGAATTCCTCAGCGCATTCAGCCGGCCGGGCAAATACGGCGGCTCCT
>DATENK010000092.1:0-5878 GCA_035275085.1 Verrucomicrobiia bacterium
GCGCACGTAAAGCCGGCCATTGTTGATCACCGGTGTGGCATTAATCCTCTCGTGAAATTCGTGTTTGCCGAGAACCTTCCATTCCGGGCCTGCGGACACCACGCTGAGCACTCCCAAGTCGCTGGCGAAATAGACTTTGCCGTCTCCGGTTACCGGTGACGCGAAGTAGTTCCCGATTCCGGGAAGGCGTTCTTCATGCAAGACGCGGCCGGTGCGCGCATCCAATCGAGTGACGATGCCGCCGTCCTTGACCATCCAGACGCTGCCCTGATCCACGAGCGGCGTAGCGACATAGGGCACGCCACGTTGATATTTCCAGACCAAGTCACCTTCGCTGAGTTCGCCGCTGCCCGATGGCTTGAGCGCGAGAATCGCATTCTGCGCACGCTTGAAGACTTCGGCGTGGCGGTCCCATTCCCTGTTGTTGAGGGTGCCACTTTGGTCGAGGTCCATGCGGAAAAAGCGGTCGAGGACTTCGGGGTTATTGATTTCGGCCTTGGCGAGCAAGCCGTCTTTGTTGGCGTCCCATTTTGCCAGCGCGCTGTGCCATGAATCCAGGGAGAGGCGCTGGCCGCTATCCCCACCGGGCGCCCATGAGGCCATATAAACCATATCGCCAGAGAAAACCGGCATTGGGATAACGATGCGCGCCAGACCGTCCTTTGACCAAAGCTGCTTGCCAGAGGCTGGATCATAACTCGCCAACTGCAGCGCGCCCGCAACCAGAATCTCCTTTTTGTCACCGCGATTCCATATCACGGGCGTTGAGTAGCTTCGAACGGCGTCGGGGCGATCGGTTTTCCAGAGCTGCTTGCCTGTGGCGGCATCAAGCGCCATGACGAAGCTGTTGATGTCGTGGTCTTGAGCGAGAATGACTTTGCCGTCCACAAGCACCGGCGAACTGGCGGCTCCGAATTCGTCTTGAAAAGGTGGGAAGGGATGCTCCCAAATTCTCTTCCCGTCAAGGTCGTAGCAAATCAGGCCATAGCTTCCGAAAAAAACGTACAATCGTTTGCCATCGCAAGCCGGGGTGGCGGACGCAGGGCTTCCGACGCGATGGACCTGTTCGATCCGAGAGGCTGGTGCTATTTGCTTCCAAATGCTTCGACCCGTTTCCATGTCGAGAGCAATGGTGGCGAGTTCATTACTGCGCGAATCAAACGAGGTAAGAAAGATCCGTCCGCCAGAAATCACCGGTGTCGATTGGCCTGGAGAGAGGTCCGTCTTCCAAAAGGGCGCCTCGAAGTTCTCCGGCAATTTGCTGGCTTCGGACGCCACACCGCGATCGGAGCGGAAATAGACGTCCCCAGCTACGGCGAGGTGTGTTGAGAGAGCAAGAATGAGGAACCAGCATAACATATTATGGAAGCAGAGCATTAACATGGCGTGTGAGATCACGCAATCGCGCAGATAGCGGAAGCATGGACGGATGGGATTGAACTCAATCGGCGGCGTTGAGTTCCACCCAAAATCGGCTTCCCTGACCGCGTTCCGAAATCAATCCCACGCGTCCACGCATGCGTTCCACCGCCTTGCGCACGATTGCCAGACCGATTCCGGTGCCCTCCTCGGACGCGGAGCCCCGCTCAAAAATGCCAAATACCCGCTCATGGAACTCTGGCGCAATGCCAATTCCATTGTCTTCGATGGAGATTCGCACCCGATCTCCTGCCGTGCGCTCCGCGGTAACCCTGACCTCCGGAACGTTGCCGGGTCTGACAAACTTGACGGCATTCACAAGCAAGTTCGAAAAGCATTGGGTCAGGAGCGCTTCATTCCCTTGAACTGCTGGCAACTCAGCAGGCAGGCTGATCTTCGCGTTTTGCAGGACCGGGTAGGTTTGCACGATTTCGTGGAGGAGCGCGGTAGTATTCACCGGATTCAGCGGCACATCGCTGCGCACAATGCCATTGTAATGAAGCACGTCGCAAAGGAGACGGTCCATTCGCAGAGCGGCGCCTTTCATCCGGGCCAAATATTCACGGCTCTCAGGACTCAAGCGTTCGAGCTCGTTCTCCATTACCATACTGCCAAAATTCGAAATCGCGCGCAGCGGTGCGCGCATATCATGGATCATGCTATACGAAATTTTATCCAGCTCCCCCACGGCATCGCGGAGCTTCGCCGTGCGCTCATCCAGCGCTTTAGACGCCTCCAGCAGCGCCTTTACCCTGACATTACGCATACGCACCAACTCGCCCAACTCATCATCGGGCAACTCCTTTTCCGAAACGACGGCGGCGTTTTCATCGCCGCTTGCCAGCGCGCGGTCGGATTCGGCAAGCATCTGGATCGGCAATACGATTCTGCGCGCCGACGCCCACGCTAGCAGCACCAGCGTCAGTCCCAAACCGGCCGTGAGTTCGAGCAAGCCCCGCTGAAACCGTCGAATGGGCGCGAACGCCTGTGCGAAATCTATCTCAGTGATCAGGACCCAGCCCATGTCACGCAGAACGGCCGATGCACCCCTGACCTGCATCCCGCGATAATCAATGTAGTCCGCTACGATCTCCTCACCGCGTTCCAAAGCTGTGCGGACCGGCGTTGTATCGACCTTCACCTTCAACATCGAATTCGTATTGTAGCGTGACTCGGTAATCATCAACCCATCCCGATTTACAATATAAGTTTCGCCCGTATCGCCAATTCGGAAGGACTGAGTACCTCCCCCCTCAGCAATAATTCTCCTGCCGCTGGTCAAATCGCTTAACGTACGCGGATTGACGCGCAGAGCCACCACACCCAACACATGGCCCGGAGAAACATCCTTAATAGGCGCCGACATGATCCAGGTTAAGCGGCCGCCGTCCGTGTTGGTCGAGACATCACCGGGGAAAAACTTGCGGCCGCCCTGTTGAAAAAATTCGCAAGAGGAAAATTCCGTGCCGATGTTGCTTCTCACCGACGAAGCTATGACCTGTCCATTAGTGCCGAGAATGAATATTTCTTCTGTGTCGGATTCGATCTCTTGCAATCGAGCCAGCAAACCCGACAAATCGGAGACCGCTGATGAAGCTCCGTTGTTGCCCCGTTGCCCTGCGGAAGATTGGAGAATTTCCCGGATTTTTTTGTCTTCGGAGATACCAACGGTCTGCTCTTGCAGATGCTTAAGAAATTCGCGCAGTTGCGCCTCCGCGCCGTCCGCGGCGGCCCGCAAGACGGACTGCGTCTGCTGCCGGACCGCTGTCTCGCTGCTTCGTAGCGCAAACCAGCCCGCCGTGAGAAGCGGGACCAGCGAGATGGCTAAAAAAATCGCCACAAATCGTCTGCCAATCCTTGTATTTAGAAATGCGGCGCCTTTCATACTCAATCGATTCGAGGTAATCACGCGAAGATGGCATGACAGACTCGATCAACAATTATCTTCGGGCAAGATGCTTTTCGCGGCAACTGGTTTTCTGGCCTGAATCAGAGTCCCTCCAAGACCGAAACATTGCTTTTCCCAAAACACCATTTGTCTCACAGGCGCTCTGTGAGTAGTCTGCGGCACGCATGAACAGGCGGGATTTTATGAAGAGAGTTTCGAAGGGCGCAGTGATCGCTTCGATGCCGACGATCTGGGTGCGGACCGGATCGGCAGCCACAAAAGAGGTCGCGTTGGACAAAGGTGCTTTTGCTGACCTCGCCGCTATCGCGATGCGCGCGGCAAAAAAGATGGGCGCGAGTTATGCGGATATCCGCGTAGCGCGTTACCAGAACCAATCGATCCACAGCCGCGAGGAACGCATTGAATCGGTTTCCGAATCGACTGACTCAGGGTTTGGTGTGCGCGTGCTGTGGGAGGGCACATGGGGATTCGCTTCGAGCAGCCGCGTGAACCCAAAACAAATTGGTGAGATGACAAAATCCGCCGTCGAAATGGCGCGCGCAAATCGTAAGATCCGGCTGAAACCGGTGGAGATCGAAACCCTTCCCGCACACGACACCGAGTGGATCATGCCGATGAAAACCGATCCTTTCGTGGTGTCGCTGGATCAAAAGACTTCCAGGTTGCTCTCGATCAATGAGGCGGCGCTCAAAGCGGGCGCGAATTTCTGCAGTTCGAGCATGAGTTTTGTGCGTGAAGAAAAATTTTTCGCGTCGTCCTTCGGCAGTGTCATTCATCAGGTGCGGGTTCGATCGTTTCCCAGCTTCAATGTCACGGTCGTGGATAAGGAATCCGGCCGCTTCGATACGCGCCGGAGCCTGGCCGCGCCGCGTGGGAGCGGCTATGAGTACGTGGCCGGCTACGATTTTCTCGGTGAAGTGAACACCGCAGTGCGAGAAGCCAAAGAGAAACAGAAGGCCAAGTCCGTGGAACCCGGCCGAAAGGACCTGGTGATCCATCCCACTAATCTTTGGTTGACGATTCATGAATCGGTGGGCCACCCGACCGAACTTGATCGCGCGCTCGGATTTGAGGCGAACTTCGCGGGGACATCCTTCGTGACCATCGAAAAACTGGGCAAGCTAAAGTATGGGAGCAACCTGATTAATATCACTGGCGATCGCACCGAGCGCGATGGCCTTGCCACTGTGGCTTACGATGACGATGGGGTGCAGACCAAAGGAAATGAGTTCCACATCATCAAGAACGGGCAGTTTCAAAATTATCAAATGGCGCTGGGTCAGGCGCAATACATCGGCCGAAAGAAATCGAATGCGTGCGCGTTCGCTGACAGTTGGGACAAGTATCCGCTGCAGCGCATGCCCAACATCTCCCTTCAGCCCGGCGAAAAGAAAATTTCCATCGAGGAACTTTGTTCGGACGTTAGTGACGGCATTTACATTATTGGGGACGGCAGTTGGAGTATCGACCAGCAACGCTACAATTTTCAATTCACCGGCCAGGTATTTTACGAAATCAAGAATGGCAAGATTGGTCAGATGCTGCGCGACGTCGCCTATCAGGGGAACACCGTGCAGTTTTGGAATGCCTGCGACGGCCTGTGCGGCAAAGACGAGTATCATCTGGGCGGCGCGTTCAACTGCGGGAAAGGCCAACCGCAGCAAATCGCCCCCGTATCCCACGGCGCGGTTCCGGCCCGCTTCCGTCAGATCAATGTATTGAACACGAGAAAGGCCTAATCCCATGCTCTTCTCCCGCAACGAGGCAAAAAAAATTATCGATCACGTTCGCGCCGCATCTAAAGCGGATTCCTGGACCGCCACGCTCTCGGGCACGCAGCGCCGGCATGTGCGTTTCGCGCTAAACAACGTCACCACATCGGGCGAACAAGACGACATGACGTTGGCTGTCACGTCGCATTTCGGCAAACGTTCGGGCACGGCCACCACGAATGAGTTGGACCCGAAATCGATTGCCGCGACCGTCCGCAAATCGGAAGAGATCGCGCGCATTACTCCGGAGAACGAGGAGTTCATGCCGCCGCTTGGCCCACAGAAATATGTTTCGGGCACTGCCTTCAACGAGGCGACGGCCAAAGCCGCGCCGCCGAGACTAGCCGAGCTTTCTCAACCAGTCCTCAAGGAAGCTAACGCAAAGAAAGTGGTCGCTGCGGGGTTCTTCCAGGCGGGCGGCGATTCCTCCGCGTACGGCACCAGCAACGATCTTTTCGTACACGATCAGACCACCCACGCACTCTTCACGGTGACTGCGCGTTCGACCGATGGCACCGGTTCGGGGTGGGCGGGAAAAAACTCGCACGAACTGCGCAAGCTTGATACGGCCACGATGGGCGAGCGCGCCGTTGCGAAGGGCTTGAAGTCCGTCAAGCCGACGGCGCTCGAACCCGGCAAATATACAACGATCCTCGAACACTCGGCTGTGTGCGATCTGGTCGGCTGGATGGTTGGCGATTTTGACGCGCGCAGCGCGGACGAAGGTCGTAGCTTTCTTTCAAAGCCCGGCGGCGGCAACAAGTTGGGCACGAAGCTC
>DATENK010000093.1:0-3063 GCA_035275085.1 Verrucomicrobiia bacterium
TTTCGCTGAAAATGTCGAATCGATGAAAAACCCAACCTCACAGGTCTTGGAATTCGGCGACTTCCGCCTGGATCTGGAGGAGCGCGTCCTCTTTCGGGCCGACGGCACGACCCACGTCCTTACCCCACGGGTCTTTGAGACTTTGCGCTATTTGGTCAACCACCGCGGCCGCGTGCTCGACAAGGAACGTTTGATGGCGGCGGTCTGGCCGGACTCCATCGTCGAGGAAAACAACCTCGCCCAAAATATCTCGAGCCTGCGCCGCATCTTTGGCGATACACCCGCCTCCCAGCGTTACATTGTTACTGTCCCCGGGCGTGGCTACCGCTTTGTGGCTGATGTAAGGACGACGGACGCAAACGGCGCCGCTGAACCGGGAGCGGAAGTGGTACCCGAGAAAGCCTCAGCATTACCGCCGCGACGGTGGGCTAACCGCGCTGCAGTTGGGCTGGCGATTCTTGTCCTCGGCGGCGCCGGATTCCTGCTTTGGCACCCTCAAAACTCTTCGCAGACGAGCTCACGCGCCAGCAGCGTCCCCGAAAAAAGCATCGCGGTCTTGCCCTTCGAAAATCTTAGCGCCGACAAGGAGAACGCTTACTTCGTGGCGGGCGTGCAGGACGAGATCCTCTCCAACCTGGCCAAGATCGCCGACCTGAAAGTGATCAGTCGCACGTCGGCTAACCTTTATAAGAGCGGCAATCCGCGAAACCTGCGCGAGATCGGCGAGCAACTCGGTGTCGCGCACCTGCTCGAGGGAAGCGTGCAACGCGCGGACGATCGTTTGCGGATCCATGTGCAACTCATCGATGCGCGGACCGACACCCATCTCTGGGCTCAAACTTACGACCGGGGCGTCTCCGACGTTTTCGCCATTCAGGGTGAAATTGCACAAGCCGTCGGGCAGCAACTCCGGGCCAGGCTAACGAAGTCCGAGAAAAGCGCAGTCACCGCCAGACCGACGTCGAACTTCAAGGCTTTCGAAGCCTGCCTCCAAGGCCGCTATTTTTGGAACAAGCGAACGTTGGAAGGATATCAGGAGGCCATTGTTCATTTCCGGAGGGCTATTGAAGCCGATCCGGGTTACGCGGAAGCGTACGTCGGGTTAGCTGATGCCAGCGCTTTCCTCGCCTTTCACGACAGCTCCGACCTGCACGAAACGTCGGAGAAAGTGCGGGCGCTGCTGCACAAGGCGCTGGAGATCGACCCTACGCTCGGCGAAGCGCACGCCTCACTTGGCCTCATGGCTATGAACCACGACTGGGACTGGGGCAGAGCGGAAACTGAATTCAGGCGCGCGATCGAACTGAACCCCAACTACGCCACGGCCCATCAGTGGTATGGCGAATTCCTGGCTTACATGGGCCGCTTCGACGATGCGATCGCCGAAATCATTTTCGCTCACCAGCTCGATCCGCTTTCAGCCATCATCAACACCGATGTCGGTAAGGTCCATCACCTCGCCCGCCGCTACGACGACGCCGTGATTCATTATCAGGCTGCGTTGAAAATCGATCCGGATTTTGCCCAGGCCCACGGTCTTCTCGGCCTCGTCTATGCCTTCCAAGGCAAACACCGGGAGGCGGTGGACGAACTGCACAAAGTCAAGGATTGGCAAAATAGTTCGCCTTACCTGGCGTGGCTTGCTCACGTCCACGCGATAGCAGGAAACCAATCCGAAGCGCGTCAGGCCATCGCCCGTCTCACCGAGCTCGAACAACAATCGTATGTTTCCCCATTCTGGATGGCAATTGCCTGGACGCTTCTCGACAAAGACGAAACCTTCAAATGGTTCGAGCGCATTTTTGCCGAACACGCCACCGGCGGCGCCGTCACGCTGAAGGTAAATCCGCTCTTTGACAGCCTCCGGTCCGACCCACGCTTCGACGATCTTCTCCGCCGCGCCTTTCTAAAGTAGTTTTGCGGGCCTCGGTTGCCGTCGCGTTTCCCAACTACGACTTGCGCTGACGAAGCGAAGCTTCGGAAACAAGGCCGTTACCGATCTGTTGGAGCGACGGCGCTCTCTGGTTGTAGCGACGGCGCTCTGTCGCCGTACTGACGCACGCTTTGCAATCCACGCTAGTAACGGCGACACAGCGTCGTCGCTACAACCAGGCCTATGGCAATGCGTAGATTTCGACCACGGCGATCCCTACGTCATCGCTCGCGCCACGCACAATCGCCGTGTAGTGCGCCTCGTTCGCCGGCAGTGTTTCGATGAGGGCGGATTCCGCGTCTTCGCTGGGCGAGAGCCCGGTTTGCATGATTTCACTTTCCTGGCCGCCGGTTCGCCAATTGTCGTTCGCGCGGATCAATTCGCCGTTGCCGTCACGCAGCTCCAGCGTCGGATCGGCCAACTTGCCGTTCAGGTTCAAGGAAGGCCCAATCGCGCGGACTATGACTTTTTGCGGCGATTCGCCGAGAACGATTGTGCCCGCGATCAGGATGTTGTCGCCGGTCTGGACGAAGCCGCGCGTTCCAATGTTACCAAGACGCGAATCGACCGCATGATCGACGTCGTATACTTCCACAACCGCAGTGCCAACCGATTCGCCGACACCGCGGACAACCGCGGTGTAACCGTTCCCCGCGGCGGGCAATGTCGCGATGACGGCCGACTCACGATCGTCGGCCGGGGCGAGTCCGCTGTCGCTGATCGCCTGTTTGTCGGGCGAAGATTGCCAGTCGTCATTTTGATTGATGAGCGTTCCGGCGGAGTCGCGCAACTCAAGCGTCGGGTTGGCTAGTTTGTCAGCCAGGGGCAATGACGGCCCGAGAGCACGGACCACCACCTTCTTGTCCACCGTCCCGGTCAGGATGAATCCGCCAATGAGCGCATTGTCGCCAGTCTCCACTTTGAGACGCGTCGCGATGTCGCCCAGAAGCGTTGGTGGCGGCGCGGCATTCAGTGCGGCCAAGGCGTCAACGCGCCCGTAACCGAAGGAATTGTTGGGAATGTCGGTCGACAAAGTCCCGCCACACAGCTGCGGAGGGATCACCGTAATGGATGGATTCGCCGTCGACTGCAATAAGGTTTTCGTCGCGGCGACATCCCGGGCCAATTGA
>DATENK010000094.1:0-3199 GCA_035275085.1 Verrucomicrobiia bacterium
GGCGAAGATGACATGCCGGCACACGTCCGCACCGCACTGACCGCCGTAAATCTCAGCATTCCGTTCGAACACGGAAAACTCGTACTCGGCACCTGGCAGGGTATCTATCTCTGGGAACACCGCCATCATCCGCATCGCCGCAAGATAACTGTTCATTTGATGGGGGAATAACTGGTGGACTTAAAAAATCACATGGCACCCAACGACGAAGCCATTTCCAGACTGCACGGCAACTTCGAGGGCAGACAAGCAATCTACGTTGAGAAGGGCGCCTTGCTCGTGCGCGTCAGTGAGATTCGACGCACACGGACCATGGTGGCGGCGCAAATCGAAGAGATCCAGGCTCCGGGTTTGGGCGTCGGCTCCTTTGCTGACTGCCGATCAAACCGCAAGAAGGCGCTTCGCTGGACAATCCGAGCGGGCGACGTGAGCGAGTTCACCGAGCAGTGTTGGCAAATGGGTTATGGCGGCTGGTCCCTCTACTTCGAGCCCAGGCTTGTTCAGGACATCATGCAGCTTGCAGCGCAGTTCCAGGAGTCGCTGGATGCATTCGAACGCTATAAAAGAATTCTGGCTGTCCTGCAACGCGATCAAGGCTCCTGCCAAGGGAAATGGCAGCCTCTGTTTCCCGCCGCCTGACTGGGCATCTAAATCAGTTTATCGAGTCGGTAGGCGATGGCTCATCGGCTGGCGAATGCATATCATTTAAGCGCGTAAACGGCATTGCCCATCGCTGACGCATAAACGATCCGGTGAACGGGATCCCACGCATAGCAGCCAAACCAATTCGGCGTGAATGAAAACCCCTGGATCTTTGGCCGGAGCGCAGCCACGCGCGTCCAC
Source organism: Verrucomicrobiia bacterium (assembly GCA_035275085.1). Taxonomy (GTDB): domain Bacteria; phylum Verrucomicrobiota; class Verrucomicrobiia; order Limisphaerales; family DATENK01; genus DATENK01. The sequence continues at coordinate 844 of DATENK010000094.1, forward strand.
GTTTTGCCGGCGTCATCCGTCGTGTAAACGCCCTCCGTGCCGACTACCGTGATTTGCTTTTCGTCGGCTCCGAAGAACGGCCCGAGCCAAACGTTCACCGCGCTGCCCTGGGTTTGCCAGGTCGCGCCTTTATCTTTGCTTACCAGCAAACCATTCGTGGTACCCAGGTAATGCGCTTTCTTGAAAAGCACCGGTATCCGCGTCTGCGGATTGGCTTCGGAAACCTTCGCCCATGTGACACCCGAGTCCGTGCTCCGATGAATGCCGTTACCATTGCAATACACGCACGTCGTCGCATTCATCACGCCGAGCATCGAGATTGCATTAGGCTTTCCCGCGATGCGGATATCCAGTTTCCTCCACGTCATTCCTCCATCTGTGCTCAAATCAACTTCCCCCAACGGACTGGTCTCATGTTTCGCCGCTAAAATCGTTCGCGGCGCGGGGGTGGCCCAATCCACCGAGCCGTAATCCCAGTTCCGCCCGTTATTCGAAAAGCTCTTCCAATCGGTTCCGTTGGTCGTCCAACCCGCTAAACCATCCAGCGAAAAACTCGCCATCCGTCGCGGGTCATTCTGGTCCACCGTCGTCGCCCAACCCGTTTCATCTCGACCGGAAACCGTATTGTTGTCGATCCGCTTCCAGTTCGCGCCCTGATCCAAACTCCGCCAAAGCCCCTCACCGACCACCTTGATGACCACATCGCCATTAAGCCGATTCGCAACCACTCCCGAGCACCCACCCGGCCACCCCAGCTTCACTCCGCCGTTCGTCAACTTCGCCAGCATCGCGCTCGAAATATCAGTCCATTGCTCAGCCCCCTGAAGGATGGCTGGCAACAGCACAAACAGCATAGCGGCAACTTTTCGCCTCATATTGGAGCGCGGACAGCCTGTCCGCGTGTGCGCGTATCTTCCGCGTATCACACCCACACGCCCCTCCGACTATGAATCCACGAATCTCACCGAACAACCACAATTCACTGCTCCCAGTTCGGAATTCCGCCTTTAGGCGGTCTTCTCATCAACAGCAAGGCATATCAACCCCCATCGTAAGAGTGCGTCCCCCCAAAGCCCTCATCCGACCCCGATTTCCCCTTGACACCGATATTGCATTCGGTATCGTATTCCCCAATGACTGAGGTCGTACAGTCGAAATCGGTTTCCGTCAAAAGCAGGGCGCACCGCCGCTCTTATCCCTCTATCCTTTTTCTCCTTCAATTCGCCTTTTCTCGTGCCTGGTCGTGGTCCCTTTCTTTGTTTGCGGCTCCCCTGGCCTTGTCCGACCCGCACCGAACTGCACAACCCCGATGCCGATTTGCGCTTATGTGCACCTCTGTGCAGTTGCGTGCGCCCTCGTGCAGCAAAATCGAAATTTTTAGAAAAGTGCACAAGCCGCACATAACTGCACATTCCGACATTTCAAGACACTTTCGCCCGTCCAGCATTCCCGGTTCCCGCTTCGCGGCGGGAGCTGACAGGAGCTGCCGCGAACTACCCGAAGCAAAAAACAGAGGCAATTCCCCTGCGATTTGGCACAGTGGTGTTATGCGACTTTTTGCATCCGCAATCATGTCCCTGCTGGCGTGCGCGTTTGGAGCGTATGCAGGCTCGGTCACGACCAATCTGCCTGCGTTCGGATTCAGCGGCCCGGAAACGTATCCCATCGACAATTTCATTGCGAATTTGCACTCGGCCGATCTCGACGGTGATGGACTGGAAGATTTGATCGTCGTAAATAATGCGCGTTCGCGGATCACGCTGCTCTACAACCAAACGGGGAAGACCAACAAAGTGGCGCCGCGCTGGAAACGCGAACTGAATGAATTACCACCAGATGCACGGTTTCGGATCGATTCCATCGCATCGGAAAAACGAATCGCTGCGCTGGTGGTTGCCGACCTGAACGGCGACAAACGGCCGGACATCGCTTATTATGGCGAACCAAAAGAGTTGGTGGTGCAATACAATGAAGCGACAAATGGCTTTGGCCTGCCCAAACGCTGGCCCATTGATGATGGCCAGCTTACGCCCAACGCGCTTGCTTTTGGCGATCTCAACGGTGATGAACGCACCGACCTGCTGCTGTTGGGCGACAGCCACTTGTATCTGTTGCCGCAGCGTGCCGACCACACCTTCGGCGAGCCGGAAAAGATTCCCTATTCGGGCGCAGTCAAATCCGCCCAGGTGCTCGACGTCAATGGCGACGGCAAAGACGATCTATTGCTGGTGAATTGGGACAGCACCAACCCGTTCCGTTTCCGTCTGCAAAATGCGGCCGGCCAGCTTGGCCCCGAAATGCACTTTGCGCTGCCGGCCGTTCGCTCCTATTGGGCGGACGACCTCGACGGCGACCA
>DATENK010000095.1:0-4192 GCA_035275085.1 Verrucomicrobiia bacterium
TCGTACAACACAAAATAATCATTCGCTGCAGCATTGGCGTCTTCGGCCAGATCGACGTTATAGGTGTATGTAAACGATCCGTCGCCGTTCGGGGTCACTGAGATCAAAACTGGGACTATCTGCCCCCAGGCGGCAAACGCCAGGGCGCAGTACAAACATAGGCATAACAAACATTTTCGCATAAAGGGCAAACTGGGTTTGGAGCAAATCCTCCACCCACATTTTAGCACATCGCATGGTTCCGCACCCCGAAAAAATCGCAGAAACCGAGTTCGTTGATAGCCCGCTGAATGACATTGGGTGAACTACCCCTATGCAACGCTACGGCAGCACTTAACACTTGAGACCGTTGAAAAACGTGTACCGAAGTGGCGTTCGCTGTGACTCCGAGTGTGCGGCCGCGGAGAGTCTCACCACCACGGAAAAGGCATAAAATGAAAACGTTTGTAGCAGGATTTTTCCTCGCGTGGATCCGCCATGCTGGATCAGGACGGGCGATTCGGATCGGTGCCACCGTTGCCTGCCTCTGCCTGCTCGTTGGCCAAATCAAAGCCGCCGCACAAACCTCTCCATTGCCGTTCTGGATTCGCTACTGCGAGGAACCAACGTGCGGCGGAAGGGACCCGCTCGTGATACAGATCACTCCCGAGACAGACCAATCGTACATCCCAAGTCGTCAAAGCACGGTGGTGCCACAGGTGGACGGGCGGCAGATCGATCAGATTTTTTTCCCTGTCCAATTACCCGATGGGTTCACAGTGCGGTACGTAGCGGGCTCCGGTTCGGTCATGGGCAGCCTGGTCCTCGCCTATAGCAGCCCTGTCATTGTGAGGTCGGACGTTGACATTACCGTGAGCTATTACAATGTGGCGCCCGTGTGGGGAGGAACGACCAGCTTGAACTTCGTCAGTTCGAACATGTCTTCGCCTGAATTGGTGACCACGGTGTTTCGCCACGCCACGTTCCTCGTCAACGACGAGCCGACTCAACTGCACGAGCAGGGCCGCAACATCGTCGTTCAGGAAAACGAAATCGCCGGGATCAACCCGGGACAAATGCACAGCTTCTTTTTGCCCTCCGAGTTCGCAACCATTGGCGAAGGCAATTTCTCCGACGGCAATCGCAACATCACCATCAACTACGGAAACCCTCCTTATATCGCCAGCAAAGGAAGCGTATACGCTACGGCGCTGCCCCGGTTCGCGCATGAGCACGTGCACGAGCTTTTCAGCGAAGTCTCACAAAAATACCCGGGGAACAACTCCTGCCTGAACGAAGGCCTCGCCGACGCCTTTGCGTTTGTCGCGGGCTTTCTGCCGGAAGAAGACTTCGGCCCTGTTGGCGTGCGGGGGAACACCTTCGATCAAGGCTGCGCCGCAATCCCAAACAACTTTGAAATCCATGATGCCGGGAACTGCGTATTCTGGCAGGTCAAACGCATGGGCTTGTTGACGCAGTCTTTCGCCGCTCAGATCCTGCACCCGCGCCACGTTATTGACTTCGATAGCTGTGATCTGACCTCCGCGCGCACCGGCAACGCCTTGATCGTTCAGTTTTCGGAGGCGGCCGGCCGCGACATGACGCCGGCCATCCAAATGGCGGAGATCCCCAACGCCGGATCATTGCCGGCCGCTCGAGCCGCCCTTGGCCTGAGCAACAGCCCGCCGCAAGTCAGTTTGGTAAAAGCGGTCAAGCCGTCGTTCTCCGACCTGACCGTCGCCAGCAACTATCAATTGCAGGTCTCCAGCGATTTGCAGAACTGGACGAATGAAGGGGCGCCCTTCACCGCGACGAATTCGACCATGGTCTATCCCAAGTATTGGGATGTGGATAATTGGGGCAAACTGTACTTCCGGCTCCAGGAAGCTCCGTAAGCGCTCTCCATCGTGGATCGTCAATCTACCTCAGGATCTCTTCCTAATGTTAATCTTAATCGTAATCGTAATCCCCATCATGTAGCGTCGGCTGTTCCCAGCCGACTCGTGCCCGCCGCTCTGCATGCATTCATGTTCATCCGCGTGCCACCCCTCCGAAACAAAGTTAACAAGTTAACATTTCGCTTTTTCCTAAGAAATCCGCAGAAATAAAGTTAACACGAAAGTTAACTGTTAACTTTGAAAGTTAACACGGACTGGATGCGCGCAGCCGCCAAGCTGAGAATGCGGAGGACCGCAGAGCGAAGCGACAGCATGGCACAGGTGGACACCGATGAACCCGCAGTGGAAAAATCCTACTTTCTGCGCTGATTCCCGACATGGCTTGTTCAACCCTTTCAGGGATCGTGTTGATTTGTTTCCCGGGGCGCTACCCCGGGCTGATATGTTTGAACCCGTTGGGCTCGACGGACGGGCGGGGCTTGGAAGCGCAGGTCGCCGCAGCGCGGCAACCCTACCGTTTGTCGATTTGAATTCAAGAATTTGGGATTTCCGGCGGTGAGCCAGAGAGAGCGTGTGGAGACGGGGCGAGACGCCCCGTGTACCCGCAACTGGGACGGCTGCGCAACGTGTTGTTCTGGAATCCGTCTTTGGCGTTCAACAATCAGGCCGTTTCGGTATCTTTAGGCGATGGAGTAGCTGAGCAAGAGGGCACGCGTCGGTCTGGAGACCGGCGTTACTCGCGATGGAATACCGCAAGCTTGGAAAGACCGGGTGGAACGTGTGGGCAGGCTGACATGGACTACACCGACGGGTACGGACACACACGGACAAGGGCGCAGAGGCGATCTCAATCTGAATTTCAAATTTGCGATTTCAGAGTGGAAGGATATGGGACTCGTGTAACTCGTCCTTCCACTTCGACAAACGGGCGCGCTCGTGTGCTCAAGGCGATCGAGTGTACGTGAATCAAGGTGGGACCGGCCGGTCTAGAGACCGGCGTTACAAGATTGGCGACTCGGGATTCAGGATCGCCACCGCGCGGCAAGGCGCCCCCAGATGGCGCCGACGATGAGGCCACCGGCGTGGGCGCCATTGGCAATGGGTCCGACGAGACCGGGGACGAAGCAGATGAGAAACCAAATCATGGCAGTGGTCACGGTCTGAGGATGAAGCCGCAATCCGCAGGCGGGGTCGTATTTCCCGCGCATCCACATGTAGCCGATCAATCCATAAACCACGCCGGACATGCCGCCGAAGGCGCCGCTCCCCGTGACGCTGTATTGGACGACGTTGGAAGCAATGCCTAACACGAGGACAAGGCGGGCGAGCAGAAAAGTGGACTGACGGCTCTCAATCATGCTGCCGAGGTCCGCAAGCCAAAGCATGTTGAAAACGATGTGCATCAGTCCCAGGTGAATGAATACGGGTGTGAGCAATCGCCAAACTTCCCCGTGCCGCCATTCCGGCGCCGCCAAAACCCTCTCCCACGGTGGCGCGTGGGAAATGTAGTTGGAGAACCACAGCGACTCGACGCGATCGAATTCCTGGCCGAAGCGCGTCATGACGAAGACGACGGCGCTGATGAAAATCAAAGCGTACGTGAGCGGGCCAAACCTGTGGCCCTTGAGGCTCGCGAAGGACTTGCGCACGTTTCGAGTGCGTCGCTCGTAGTTCGCCTGATCCTGGCTGGCCCGGCGGCGCGCCGTTTCGGCGTGCTCCAACGCGTTTTTAAATCGGGGATCGTTCGGGTTTTCGCGATACCACCCGAGCATCTCGGCAGCCCTCGGACAATCATCGTCCGACTTGACCCAAATCAGCCAGCCTTCCTTGTCACCGCGCTCGATCTCGGCGTGAATGCCCTGGGCGTAGAGGATGTCCTGAAACTCCTCCGCCGCGGTGCGATCGCTGACCTCGCCGATGGCTCTCATCGGCCGGAACGTAAGTGGAACGCGTGGGCGTTAAAACAAAAAACCAACAGCTCAGGGGAAAGCGAGAACTGGCTCGTCTGAAGACCGGCGTTACGCTCGGAAAATTCTTTAGCGTTCAAGAATCAGTGCCGTTTCGGTATCCTCAACGGCGATGGAATATCGGAAGCTTGGAAAAACCGGGTGGAACGTGTCTGTGATCGGTTATGGCGCGGCGCCGCTCGGGGGCGTATACGGAAAGCTCAACGAGAAAGAGGGCATTCGGTCGGTGCATACGGCGATCGACCTGGGGATCAATTTCATCGACACGGCCCCTTATTACGGCGCGACGGCGTCCGAAACGGTGCTTGGCAAGGCGCTCAAGGGCATTCCGCGCGCGCGTTATTATCT
>DATENK010000096.1:0-13897 GCA_035275085.1 Verrucomicrobiia bacterium
GGGATTCTCGGACAGATCGTGCCGATGATTGCCATTGAGGTGTGATTCTATCCGGAACGCAGCAATGCCGAAAAATCATCAACTTGCGGCTGCCCCGGTATCGTGGCGGCGTTCGGTTTTCACTGGCCGAAAATCTACCGCTACTCTTCGATGCAGACGAGGTTTTTATAAAACCGCCCCGACCCCTTCCATCCCCAAGCGGTCTGCGCTTTTTGCCGGCGTTGCACAGAATTGACGATCCACCGCAAAGCCATACTATCCATCAAATGCGAAACGCATGGAATTCGGTAGGCCACAAAGCCACTGAAGCTTTATGAAGATGAACAACACCCCAAAATGCTCAAAGTGCCAGACCGAAATGGAAATCGGCTACGTCCTGGACCGGGCACACGGCAATACCAGGGCGCCCGCCACCTGGGTGGAAGGCGAGCCAGTGCGATCGTATTGGATGGGGACGAAAATAGCCGGGAAAGAGCAGATCCAGGTTCACACCTTTCGCTGCCCCAAGTGTGGTTATCTGGAATCCTATGCTCACTCATGAACAAGGTCCCGCCTGACCATGGGGTCAGATTAAAGCCCAGCCAATTTTCTCCGTGTGCTCCGTGCCTCCGTGGCGAGATTGCGCGCCTGACGCTTTGTAACTTTTAGCCACATGCCCAATGTCGGACCACGGAAGGGTTTGTGCGCTCTAAGTTTTAAGAGTGGGACTCGCAGTAGCTCGTCCTTCCATTAAGGAATCAGGTTTTTCTCGGCGCGCGAACGACTCCGCCGGGGCGTTGGACCTCCACGGCGGTGACGTGATTATCGCCATCGTTGACGAATTTGAGGACAAAGGTGGAGTGGTCTTTCACACCGAAACTGCCGTCGATTTTTGGCACCAGCTCGTACTCGGGTTCGCCGGGGACGCTCGCCTTGAGCGAGGTTCCCGCCATGGCAATGGTCATGATATGTCCACTGATCTCGAACTGGCCGACGAAGCGGGCGAGATAATTGGTGTCGAACATACGAGGATCGATCTGGCGCTTAAAAAGGATGGGATCGACGGCCGCTTCAAAGTTTACGGCGACTCCAGAAATGTTTCCGTCCAGGTCAGTGATGAAATTGAATTTTTGGTTCGCCAGGAAGTCATCACCGGAATCTTTGATCGCATTGAAAACGTCGTAATGCCAGTGTTCGAGCGCGGCGGGCATACGATTGAAAAGCGCATCGAGTTTTTCTTCCCGCAATTTGATCTGCAAGCGGCCGTAGCCCGGGTGCTCGAATTCGCCAGCGTAATCGCCCAAGGAATGCGAGGGTTGGGTGCCGGATTTTTGCGCCAGCGATTTGTTCGCCTTGGCTTCTTTGTCCGTTTCTTTGCCTTTTTTAACTTTTTCCAGCATTTCTCCGCGCCAGTCCACGGGCGGCAAACCGAGGACGCGGTCAATCGCGTGTTTCAGGACCACCGTGCACGAAGATGTCCCTTCCATATTCGCAAAAACAACGACGCCAAGGCCGTCATCCGGCAGGATGGCAACTTGTGTGATGAAGCCGTCGATACCGCCGCCGTGCGCCAGCAGCCGATGGCCGCGGTAAGTCTCAATCCCCCACCCCAGACAGTACGTCGCTTGCGAAATGTCCGGCCGCTCGACGGTCGCGCCGGTGGCCATCTGAGGCGAATGAATGTCGGCCAGCGTCCCCGCCTTGATAATCTGCTGACCCGCAAATTTCCCCTGATCAACATTCAGCCGCAACCAACGGATCATCTCGGTAATGCTTGAATTGATCGAGCCCGCGGGGCCGACGAGGTCGATGTTGCGAAAAGGAATCTCCTTGGGGACATCATCCTTCTGCCGGTATGGCAGAGCGAAATCAGTGGCTTTTTGCGAATCCCGAACGGAAAAGTTGCTGTTGGTCATTCCCAGGGGAACAAAGATGCGCCGGCGGATATTTTCTTCCCAACTTTGGCCGGTGACAGTTTCAATCAAATGCCCCGCCGCGACATACATCATATTGTTGTACTGAAACTTTTGGCGAAACGTGTGGCTCGGCTCCAGGTAGGCGAGCCGCTGAACAATCTCACGGCGAGTCAGCGAATTGTTATTGTACCAAACGGCGTCGTGGCGCGGCAAACCCGTGCGGTGCGTCACAAGGTCACGCGGCGTCGTGAGTTCTGTCGCATGCGGATCGCGCAGGCGAAATTCGGGAATGTACTGCCGGACCGGGGTATCCCAATCGAGCTTACCTTCGTCACTGAGGATGCCCAGCAACGCGCACGTGTAAGCTTTCGTCGTCGAACCAATGGCGAAGAGGGTATTGGAGGTGACGGGCAGCTTTCTCTGGAGATCGCGATAACCGAACCCTTTCGCGTAGATAGTTTGATTACTCTGCACGACGCCAACGGCGAGCCCAGGGACGTTCCAGTCTTTGATTACACCTTCAACGAACCCATCAAAGTCCTGCAGCGCGGCGTTTGCTCCCAAGGCGGCCCGGCAGAGGCAAAGAAGAAATAATATTCGGAAACAGAAGCGCATATGCTTATTTAGGAAGAACACGCAACTCGTGACAATGCAAAAGACGATCGCTCAAAATATGGAGTGCGCCCTTGTGGTTCTTGCGGCGATCGCAATCATTTGCGCCGATGCTTCGGCGGCGGATCGAAAAGATAAGCCGAACGTTTTGTTCATCGCGGTGGATGATTTAAATCATTGGGTCGGTCACTTGGGGCGCAATCCGCAGACGAAGACGCCGAATATCGATCGGTTGGCGAAGATGGGGGTCACGTTTGTGAATGCCCAATGCGCCGCGCCCGTCTGCAACCCATCGCGTGCGGCCCTGATGTCCGGCCGACGACCCGGGCAGACTGGCGTGTATGACAACGGGCAGGATTGGCGACCGGCGATTCCCAAGGAAGAGACGCTCACTACCCAGTTCCTGAAGGCCGGCTACGACGTGTTTGGCGCGGGAAAGATTTATCATTCGAGCGTGCATCGCGAGGGAGAGTGGACCGATTACTTGAAAGGCGGCGGGGGCGGTCGTTTGAAGCCGGATCCATCGGCAAAGGATCGTGGCGTGGGCGTGATCCAATTTTATCCGCTGGCGAATGACGATGCGGACATGCCGGATTATCGCGTAGCGAGCTATGGCATCGAAAAGCTAAAGAGCAAACATGAGAAGCCGTTTTTTCTAGCGATCGGATTCGTGAAGCCGCACATGCCGTTCGCGGTGCCGAAAAAATATTTCGATCGCTTTCCATTGGAGAAGATTCAACTGCCTCCAACGAAGCCAGGCGACCTGGATGACGTGCCGCCTGAAGGCGTAGACATGGCCGGAAATGGCAAACTCCATGCAAAAATGGTGGAAAGCGGCCGATGGAAGGAAGCGGTGCAGGGTTATCTAGCGAGCATCGCGTTCCTGGATGGGCAAGTCGGGCGCGTACTGGATGCGCTGGAAAAATCGCCGCAGCGCAAGAACACGATCATCGTTTTTTTCGGAGATCACGGCTGGCATCTCGGGGAGAAGGAGCATTGGCGCAAGTTCGCGCTTTGGGAGGAAGCCACGCGAGCGCCATTCGTTTGGGTGGCGCCCGGCGTAACGAAGCGCGGCGGTGTGTGCGCGCGGCCGGTGGATTTCATGTCAATCTATCCGTCGCTGATGGACTTGTGCGGCATTCCCAAGCCTTCGCATGTCACGGCCGAGAGCATCCGGCCGCTATTGACGAACCCGAAAGCCGAATGGACCAAGCCGGCGATTACGACGTTCAAACAGAACAATCACGCAATTCGCGGCGAACGCTGGCGATACATTCGCTACGCGAAAGGTGGCGAGGAATTATACGACCACAGCGTTGATCCGTATGAGTGGACCAACGTGGCGTCGCGAGCAGAATACGCGGCAACAAAAGCAGAGCTGGCCAAGTGGTTGCCGGGAGAGAATGCGGAGCCTTTGCCCGGGCGCCGCGGCGATACTGAGTAGCTAAGCGCGCCAACGGGCGAGGAAACCCGGTTCGGAGCCCGCAAGGTCAGCCTGACGCTGCCCCGCCAGGAGAGTCCCGTACCGATGCACATCATGGACGAACATGTCCAGGCGTTTGCGAAAAGCGTCGCTGACGATCTCGCCATTCTTCACGTCCATGTCGTCGGCGAAGGAAACGCCGTACGGCATCGTCCAGGCGTAGCATTGGCGCGCCACCGTGCGGAGCTGGTCGGTGACGGTGAGCCCTTTCTCGTGCGAGGCCACGATAGTGGCGAACAGTTTGCCAGCGAACTCATGCCAGAAATGATCCAGGAAATTCTTCGTCGCGCTGCTAATGCTTCCGTGATAGTCCGGCGTGCCGAGGATGTACACGTCCGCCTGCTCGACGCGATTTTTTAAAACGTCGAAGCCTTGCACGCCATGCGCGGAATCGGGGTTAAAAAGCGCGAGCGGTTCCTCCAGGAGATCCAGAACGTCAACTTGTGCGTCCCGGCTGCGAAGTTGCCGCGCGACGTGTTGGAGGACGTGCCGGGTGGCCGAATTGCGATTCAGACTGCCAACCACGGCCAGAACTTTCAGCGGACGCTCGACCATGGGTGAAGATTAGCGGTGATCGAGCCGCTTGTAAATAAAGGCACGCCATCAAGCGATGGCGTGCCCAACACAAGCTGAACCGATCAACTGTTACTTCTTGTCGCCGCCCCCCGGTTTGCAGTTGGCATCATCTTTTCCTTTGCCGCCGCCTTTGCCCTTGTCGTTTCCTTTGCCACCCCCTTTGCCTTTACCGTCATCCTTGCCGCCCTTGCCACCTTTGCCGTGGTTGTTGTCGTTATCCTTGCCACCGCCTTTGCCACCTTTACCGCCCTTGTCGTCGTCGCAATCTTTGCCCTTTCCTTTTCCATGATCATCATTACCGCCACCTTTGCCCTCGCCCTTTCCTCCGCCGCCCTTGTGATCATTGTCCTTATCGCAATCCTTGCCATTGCCTTTACCTCCGTGGTCCTTATCGTCGTTCCCTCCTTTGCCTCCGCCATTATCGCCGTGGCCATTCCCCTTATCACAGTCCTTCCCGTCGCCTTTTCCATCACCGCCACCTTTGCCCTGGCCCTTGCCGCCATGGTCATCTTTGTTGCCTTTGCAGGGTTTGTTGGGCGGGATATGGCACTTGCACGGGCAGTGCGGGATTTTGCAGTTTTTCTGATAATGCCCGTTGCACATCTTCGAGAGCTTCTTCCAATCCCAGCACTTGCTCCAATCCTCATGGTGGACGCATTTTGGAGGTTTGTTGGTGCAGGTCGTTGGCGGTTTGTTAGTGCAAGTGGTTGGCGGCATGTTGGTGCCGCCCGGAGGCGGCGGCGGGGGTGTGTTGGTCGAGCATTCCAGGGTTATCAGCACCTCCGCGACGTTGTTGGTATAATTTAGTTCCGGCAATATCGCGTCCGGATTGGCAACTACGCGCAAGATGTATTCGCCACAGGGTACGCCCGTAATATCCAGCCATTGGCAGTCGAGGCTCTTATCGTACACGTCTTCCCAACCGATTGAGATCCCCTGGTTTTCACAGGTATACTTTGCCGGACCTGCGCCCGGCACGAACAAGGCGTCGTCACGAAAGCAAAATCCCTGTTTTCGTGCTGTGACGACGGTGTCCCCATTGGGGGTCAGCAGTTCATAGGCTGCGGTGCCATCGAAGTGATAATGGCCGTGACATGAACTGAAATGAAACAGGTTCGGATAATCAGCCGGGTTACCGATAAACAGATCGCCTGTTCCGATATTCGCGATACCAACATCAAACAGGAGCAAACGCCTGCTGCCGGCCACCGTACAGCCCTCGACGACCGAACAATCGCTGCTCGCGAAAGTCCGGGTCTGGACGGCGACATTGGCCTCCAGGCGGGTTTGGTTAACGACCAGGTCTGGGGTAGCTTTGAGAGATATCCCTGAAAGTAGTAACCCCCCACACAATCCTTGATAGAGGCCGATTCGGGAAAAAGACGACATTTTTGGCATAACGCTCCCATGATCAATAAATGTGAATGGCTGACAATAGGGTGCTTACCCTAAAACAGCCAAAATGAAAAAAAGGCGGCTTGGAAATTCCAAGCCGCCTCTCAGTTCAGCGAACTTCGGTTACATGCCCGGCAAAATGCTCAGGATGTCCGCGAGAGTCGCCCCCAGGCCAGCTCTGCCCGAGCCGATCAGGCCACAGAGCAGGTTGCCGAGAAGGTTTCCTCGACCGCGCTGACCGGTGATGTCGACCACCACAGGTCCGCCATTGCAATCATCCAACACCACATTCAAGCCAAGCAGCGTCAGGTCCAGGGGCCCGAGCTCAAGGTGAAGAATGTCACAGGTACCTGCGACGGCGTTAACGATGTCAGTGACGATCGCGTCGAGCAGGTTGCCCAGGACGCCGTTCAGTAGGTCAGTGAGTCCGCCGAGCAAACCACCGACCTGGGCTGGGGTTAAACCGGGGGTGCCGGGCAGTCCAAGACCGCCTAAAATCTGGTCCAGGCTTAAACCACCATTAAGCAGATTGGCCACGCCGCAGAGCAAATCGCCGAGGAGCCCACCCCCGGGAATCGCTGTGATGTCCAAACAAATTGGACTGGTTTGCACGACGAGTCCAAGCAAGTCGAGGTCGATTGGGCCCAACGACAGGTTCAGCACTGGGCAGCCTGTGGTCGGCTGGTTGGTCGCGAGCGCCAGGTTGACGGGCGCCGTGAATGGGACGGTGGTCGTTTTGCCGTTCCGGGTCACGCTTGCGGTGCCGCTGGCGACCAGTTGTCCGCCGAGCAAACTGATGTTGTTGATGGTTGGGATGACATTAATGCTGTCGTCTTTGGGCGCTGCATTTAAATTCGCGGCGCCTAGCCACGCAGACAACAGCGTGATTGCTAGTACGGCATTCGAGCCTTTAATAATTCTGTTCATAATTTTACTTCCCCTTTTTCTTGGTTTTGGTTTACCGAAGTTGGCTAGGAACCAACGCTCGCGTAACCACTGCCACCGATCCGGAAGAACGGAAAGAGGGTTGAATCACGTACAGTAATTGATAGGGGGTATTATCCCCCAACGGGTTCTGGGGAGCATCCCGACTTGATGCGTGATGCGTTAAGCGGCGCTGGCGTCGAGCGGAAGACTGATGCGGACCGTGCCCGGGTGGTCTTTCCGGCCTTCGATCACTTCGAGCTTGCCGTGATGGGTTTCAATGATTTTACGCGTGACGGCCAGGCCAAGACCCAGACCGACATTGCGTGTAGTGAAGAATGGTTCCGGAACTTTCTTCAAGGCTTCGGCGCTGAACCCGGGACCGTTGTCCAAGATATCAATGTGGACCCAATGTGAGCCTCGTTCGCCGCTGTCCAAATGCGTGCGGACTTCGACTTTCGCGTTGGACGGATTCGCTTGCAGCGCATTGAGCATCACTTCGGCAACGGCGTGTTTAAGGGCGGCGCGATCGCCGGCAAGAATAATGGGTTGTTCGCGCTTTTCCATTTTGAGGTTGGCAGATTTGAGCGGCTGATATTTTTGCGCTTCGTGGAAGGCGTCCTCGAGCAATTGTGCGAGTGGTAATGCTTCCCTGGAAACCATTGTGTCGCGCGCCAGAAAACGCATCTGGCTGGTGAGCCGGGAGATGCGCTTCACGCTGTCGGCCATGGCGGTTTCCAGGCCGGCACGGAAATCAGGATCCTTATATTTGTCGGCGAGCAGTTGCTGATAAGTCGATAGCGGCACGAGCGCATTGCCGATCTCGTGCGCGAGGCGGTCGGCCATCGTTTTTACCAGGCGCAGGTTGGCGGTCTCGACCTCGAGCCGGCGCAACTGTTCTTCCCTGGAGCGATCCTCGACGATGAGCAATACGGACCGGGGCAAACCGTCCTGTAGTTGGAATGGGGAGATGCTGACGTTAAAAATGGATTGAGGTTCCTCGGGAGTGTGGAACTTGAACGGTGCTATCCCGGTACCGGTGTTTAGGACCTGGTAGACTTTGCTGCCCAGAGCGGCAGGAAAATCGATGAATTCGATGTCGCCGCCGCGCCGGCCCGGGCGGCTGAAAAGGCTCCGCGCGGCTTTGTTAGCGTGCAGGATTTTGAGATCGCGATCCACCACGACGCAGGCGCTGGTCAGTTCGCGCAAAACATCGGTCATTATCTGATGGTTGGTGACCACCTGATCGTGCAGCCAGATGTTCTTGAGCGCGAGGCCGAGCTCTTCGAGCAAATGGAAGATGAGCTCGATTTCCTGGTTGAGCAGAGGCTCACCGGTGAGCCGTTCATCGAATACAGCGATCCCAACAATGCTCTGCCGGTCCAGGATGGGAATGGCGAGTTGTGCGCCCAACAATTGAAACTCCTTCTGAATCTCTGGATCGTTAGCTTCGTCGCTATCGCGTCGCAACAGGCGGCCGGTGCTGTTGAGAAAACCAGCGATTCCCGAGTCGAGCGAGAGCTCGAAATCGTTCAGCTTCACCGGGACCAACCCGATCGAGGCCGCGGGCCGGAATTGACGGCTGTCCGGGTTCGCAACGCCGAAGGTGCCCGCCGAATACCGCAGGAAAATACTGGAGCGATTGATGCCGAGAATCTCGCGGAGAAACATCAGGAACTGGCGGAGCATCCCTTCGGAATTCAAGGAGTGGGTGAGCACCTCGGAGAAGCGACGCAGAACCTGGAGGGCCGGTTGGGAACTGCCGGCAAGTTCGTAAGTCGGGCGGACAACTGGCGCAAGCGCGGCCCGCGCGGGAATCGGCCGAGGCGCCGGTGGTTGAATTGCGGCAGGCTTGCCGAAGCGGTCAAGCATCGACATTAACAGGCGGCCACGCACGGGTTTGCTCAGGACTGCGGAAACGCCTTTCAGGTACGCTTCCTCCTCCCATTCCCACGCCGCGCCTTTGAAGACGAGGATGGGTGTATGAGGCGCGAGTTGGCGCAGTTTTTCGATCATCCACAGCGCTCGGACATCACCGCCTTCGGCATCCACGATGCAGGCATCAAGGAATGAGCCTTTGGCAAGCGGCTCGATATCGCCGATGTCAGTGCGATGAAGGAGGCGGTAATCTTCGGGAGAAAGCAGTGGCCGAATCGCATCCGGAAGAACTGGTGTTGGGGCCAGCACCAAAATAGTTTTCATCGTTATTGTCCGGGCTCACGTCCGGAAACCGCCTGCTCAAAGCGCGGGTGTTCATTGCCATCATCCTGCCCCGACACCGCTGCTGCTTGCGCCGATCGCGTTTTGGGCTTGCGCGGATACTAATGACACGTTCATGAGGGCGCAACAATCAAGAGGACTGCGGCGCGCGCTTGCCTGAAACGTACGACCAGCCGGTTAGGGGAATTGCGGGTGCCGGTGAAAACCCACGCGACCCTCAATGGCCGGCGGCGCTTTCGACAGGCAACGGAACCTGGCCGGAGCGGCTTAAATAATATAGCAAATCGCGAACTTCCTGTTCCGTTAAAGGAGACAATAGGCCTTCAGGCATCATGCTGAGTTCGCTCTGGCGAATGGAGGCGACGTCCCCCTGCGGGATGGTCAGCAGCTCATTGGCGGTCTGGAGGGTAACCGCTTTGTCGGTTTTGGATTTCAATAGGCCGGTCAGGCTGCGACCGTCTTTGGTTTCGATTTCCGTGGCGCGGTATTCGTTGGGAATCACAGCGTTTGGATCGACGATAGTTTCGAGGAGGTAATTGAGATCAGTGCGATTGGCGCCCGTGATATCCGGGCCGACTTTGCCGCCGACATCAAAAAGCGTATGACATTGGGCACAGACGCGGTTGAACACGACGCGGCCCGGTGAGGCATTGCCGGGTTGGGAACCGCCCCGCCGGTAGACCGCCTTATATTTTTCGATCTCCGCCTTTTTGTCTTCCGTCACTTCGCGGGCCGAGCCATATACCTTCGTCACCTCGGCTTGAAGTTGCGAATCTTTGTGGCTGCGCAACTGACGAATGATGTCGGCAGTAAAATCCTTGGAAGGCACCTTACCCGCCTCAAGGGCGGTGAGCAATGCGCGCGCATAGGATGGGCGCGCGGCAAGAGTATTGAGAGCGTCGCGCTTTTGAGCGGTGTCCAGGGAAGCGTAAACATCGAGAATCGCTGAGGGTGTTTGGGGATCATTGTAGGTGCCAAGCGCGCGCAAAGCGGCGCCGCGGAGTGCTGGGTCCCTGAGGAGTGTGGTCAATTTGCGGGGAAGCTCAGGGTCTTTGGCTGCGGTGAGCGCATCGAGGGCCGTCCGGCGCGTCGCGGCGGGCGCCGATGAATCGCCGAGAACGTCACGCAGCGACGCCAGCGCCTTCTTGCTGCCAAAGGTAAGTGAAACGGTTTGCGCCAGCGCGCGAATGTCCGGTTTTGAACTCGCAGCCAATTTGGTTTCCACCGCGTCCCAACCGGTTGGCATTTTAACGCCGCGCTGCCCCTTAAGGGCGGCGGAAAGGCCGGTCAGCATATCCAATTGCTTGGCGCTGTCCTCCAGTTCACCCAGCTTGGCCGCAATGAGGTCGCGCGCTTCGTCGGTTCCCAGCAAAGCAATGCGGCGGGTGCTAAAGTTGAGGATTTTTGGCAGGGGGGTTTTGAGCGCGGCGGTCAGCGCTTCATTGGGATGATCGGCGGCGAGCGATTCCATAGCGAACCAGACCATGAGCGGAATGTTGTGATCGTCCGCGTCTTCGGCGCGCTGCAGGAGACGGCGTACGATTCGGGCACGGTCTTGCTCGATGGGAGCGCGTTGGGCAGCGGAGGCGATGAACATGCGGACGAGTGGCGAGGGGTCCGATTCGGCGAGTTTGAGCACGTCGGGATCGGGTCTAAGGTTCTGCTCCTTGGTTTCGCGGACAATCCGTTCGAGATTCTCCTGGGACTCGAAGGCGAACTGGATTGTCCATGCGCGAACCCATTCATCGGGGCTTTTCAGGTTCTCAATTGCAGTGTTCGCGTCGATACCGCCCGTAAGCTGCATAGTCCATAGGGCACGCAAACGCGCGGGAGTATCCTGGGCGTCGTGCAAAAGCTGGCGCATCGCCGAACGAACGTCGGGACCGCGCTCGTGCAACAGCAGACGTGCGTGGCGGCTGAGGAATTCGTTTTTGGAAGCGACGAGCTTGGTGAGTTCGAGGTCGCTCTTTTTGGCGAGATCAACCTTGGTAACTTTCTGATTATTATAAACTATTTTGTACACGCGGCCGTTGCTGCGGTCATGGCCGTCCTCGCGATTATGGTGACATTGGTTTTTGTCATACCAATCAATGATGTAAACGGAACCGTCCTGATCGTAGGTCTGATTCAGCGTTTGCGACCAGGTATCATTGAAGTTAAGAAAATCCTTTCCATGCTTGCCGACGTAACCGGAGCCCTGTCGTTCGGGAATGTCCATGTTCAGGCGCTGGCCATGGATGTTGCCCATGATGATCTTGCCGCGATAATCGGCGGGCCAGGATTCACCCTGATAGATCATGACACCCGCGTGTGCGTGCCCGCCACCCGCGGCGTCGCTCCGCGCGTTGGCGGCGTGAGGCCCGAGATTGCCCGCCCAATGCACGTGATCGGCGTGAGTCTTGATGTCATCATAAATGTGCGGGTGAACGGGTTTGCCGCTCGTGCGGGCGTAACGTTGTATCTCGTTTTTGCCTATCGGAAAGTGTTCGCCGCCCTGGCGTTCGAGGCGCGCACCCTGGATCATGTGGAACAGGTGCGGGATCACGCACATCTCGGCCCAAAGCTGACCATTCTCGTCGAAGTCGATGCCCCACGGATTGCTGCCGCCTTCGGTGAAAACTTCGAACACGTCCCGTTTGGGGTGATAGCGCCACACACCGGCGTCCATCCATTGGCGCTCGGCGTAGGACGCGCCCGGCTTGCCGACATGCGAAGGGCAGAACACCCCATGACAACCATAGAGCCAGCCATCGGGACCCCAGGTGAGAGTGTTGAGCGTCTCATGCGTATCGGCCTTGTAATCCCAACCATCGAGCAGAATGCGCGGATCGCCCGCAGGCTTCGGATTGTCCCAATCCTTCACCGGCACGAACATCAAATAAGGCGCCGCACCGATCCAGACACCGCCGTGGCCAACTGCGAGCCCACTGATCAGATTGAGATTTTCCAGAAAGACAGTGCGCTTGTCTGCCTTGTGATCGCCGTCTGTGTCTTCCAGCACGAGAATTCGGTCGGCTCCGGCGAAGATGTCTTTCAATTGGTCGGCAGTGGGGGTGGCAGAACGTTCCTTCGGCGGATCGCCCTTCCGTCGCGGATACGTCCGTCCTTCGGCCAACCAGACGCGGCCCCGGTCATCCAGGGCAAAGGCGATCGGCTGGACGATGTCGGGTTCACTGGCGAAGACATGCATTTTAAAGCCGGGCGGCAACGTGGCTTTCTCGACTGCGTCTTGAGCGCTAAGGCCGGCGAAAGGGACAACGTCGGCCGGCGGAGGCGCAGGAGCGGCGCGCAAGAGCAGCGAAGGCAGCAAAAGCAACAGCAGAACAACTCTGGTGGTCATAGCTAATTATTGGTAACAAGCCCGCCAGGAGAATGGGAGCTTGTTTTCGTGAGCAATTTTCAAGGCGGGCGCGCCAGACTACGGCACGGGCAGTTCGTCGAAGATTTTTTGGACCACCGTTTCGCTGGTTTTTTCTTCGGCCTCGGCTTCGTAGGTGATCGCCACACGATGACGAAGGACGTCCATGCCAATGGATTTGACGTCCTGGGGAGTGACGTACCCACGACCGCGAAGAAAAGCGAACGCCTTCGCGGCGAGGGTCAGGGCAATGGTAGCCCGCGGCGAGGCCCCGAGCTGGATCATACCCTGGAGTTGAATTTTGTATTTGGCTGGATCGCGCGTGGCGCAAACGATGTCCACGACGTAATCCTTCACTTTGTCATCCATGTAAATTTCGTTGATAATCTGGCGCGCATTCAGGATTTGCTTCGGGTCGACGGTTGAAGTGGCTTGCGGCAGATTTGACGTGCGCGCCATGAGGTCGAGGATCTGGCGTTCCTCCTCGCGGTTGGGGTAGCCGATTTTCAATTTGAGCATGAAACGATCGACCTGGGCTTCAGGTAAAGGATAGGTGCCTTCCTGTTCGATGGGATTTTGCGTGGCGAGAACGAGGAAAGGTTCCTCGAGCCTGAACGTTTGCTCGCCGATGGTGACCTGCTTTTCCTGCATCGCTTCGAGCAACGCGCTTTGAACTTTGGCCGGCGCGCGATTGATTTCGTCCGCGAGAATGAGGTTGGCGAAGATCGGGCCTTTACGGGTGGTGAAACCCGATTGCGGATTGTAGATCTGAGTGCCGATGATGTCTGCGGGCAACATGTCCGGCGTGAACTGAAGGCGGGCGAATTTGACATTGATGCAGGCGGCAAGAGTTTTGACTGACAAAGTTTTGGCGAGACCGGGGACACCTTCGAGCAGAACGTGCCCGTTGGCGAGCAGGCCAACGGTCAGTCGCTCGACGAGATAACTCTGGCCAACAACAACCTTGGCGATCTCAGTAAACAGCGGGCGCACGAACGCGCTGGCGCGCTGGACTTCTTCGTTAATGGCACTGATACCCGTTTGCATTCCCGCCTACCATAACGGATTACCTGCCGCGCCGCAATTTGTGTGCGGACGCTGCCTATAGCCGTTTGCGGATCAGAAAGCTAGCGCCGGCGAGGCCCAGCAGGGTAAATTTCCAAGCGTGGGCAAGGGGCGGTTTGGTGGGCTCGCCGACGCTGCCTTGCATCGTATCGGTCCGATGCAAAAGCGGAAACCGGTGAGCCGCGTGGGCGGAGGAGAGGCAGAGAAAAAGGGCCAGGGCAAGAAGCAACTTCATTGGAACAAAGTGTTCGCGAGTTTGTTGACTGCGGCAGCACGGTTATTCTGGGGCGTTTTATGGCTGAACCCGGATTTGACAGTGGCGAGCAGAAGCGTGCCGAGGACCAGCAGGGTGTAGAAATAAAGGTGCTT
>DATENK010000097.1:0-4334 GCA_035275085.1 Verrucomicrobiia bacterium
AAGCCGGAGAACCAATAGAGGTGCTCCACGCTATGGTGCCACGCGTGTGTGCGCCACAGGGTATCGGAGTAATGCTGCGCGCGATGAATCCAGTAAATAATGAAATCCACCGTGACCAGCGCCATAAGAATTTTCACCGGACTCGGAAGCGCCTGCACCGTACTGATAAATGGCATCAGAAAATCGGGCGTCACCGCACGCGCGGTTGCCGCCCAAAACTTCCCTGACAGCCGGTTCAGCAGAATGGCCAAAGCAAAAGAAAGCACGTCGATTTTCAATGAGGCAAACCGATTGATCTCCCGCGCGGGCCGCCAGCGTTCCCAAACCTCAAATACCAACACCAGGACGAAAAATGTGCTCAACTCGTACCAGAACCTGTCCTTCATATGAGCAGCTATGATTCCTATGACCGTGTTTTTGCTCCGACGGTGAACGGATGCAAGCGAAATTTGAATCCAGCCAGATGGAGGCCGCCGCTCGGTCAGGATTTTTTCGAAGTCGGCTTGCGTTCGCGGAGGCGCGCGAGTGCGGCGGTCGCTGCTTCGCTTTCCGCGCTCTTTTTGCTTTTCCCTTTGCCGCGGCCGAGTTCGACGCCATCGTGATAGACGGCGCATTCGAACATGCGGTCATGGTCGGGACCTGTCACCGAGGTCATTTGATATTCGGGCGGGTCGGGCGATTGGGCCTGGAGCATTTCCTGCAGCTCGCCTTTGGGATTGTCCAAATTGGGAATGGCTTTGAGTTCACCGAATGCGTCGCGGAATGAGCGCAAAATCACTTCGCGCGCCTGATCATAACCGCCGTCCATAAAAATCGCGCCCAGCAACGCCTCGTAGCCATCGGCGAGATTCGATGGGCGATCGCGACCGCCGGTGCTCTCTTCGCCGCGGCTCAGGATCAGGTTTTCGCCGAGGCCAATGCGCTTGGCCTGCGCGGCGAGCGTGCGCCGGTTGACCATCTGTGCGCGCGCCTTCGTGAGCGGACCTTCGCTCACGTCGGGAAAACGTGCGTACAGCTCGCTCGTGAGGACCAAACCAAGGACGGAATCACCGAGAAACTCCAGACGCTGATTATGGGGAATGCCGTCTGAGGCTTCATGGGCGACAGAGGGATGAGTCAAGGCCAACTGCAACAAAGCCGCATTCTTGAACTTATATCCGAGACGCTTCTGGAGTTGCTCAGGTTTCGGCACGAGAGAATCAGCTTATCACAGCTTCGCTTTCCGTGCTGATGGGCTGTGGCGCTTCGGCAACGGCCGCCGGTCCGTCGCCGCCCGGGTTCAGGCCGTTCTCAAGCAATTGAGCCACGTCCTTCTGCACCTCATCGAGTTGGTTCAATTGCAGGTTGGGATCGGGAATCGTGAAGATGTCCCCGGTCTTTGGCTGCTCATAAATGAACACGCGTTGCCCCTCTCGCAGGATCTGTTCCTTGACTTTGAGCAGCCGTTTGCGCTCAAGCATCACGGCCAAAATGAATCCGGCCGCGGCATGCCTGGGATCATTCAATTCAATCAGTTTGCGCAAAAGCGATTCAGCATTTTCCTTTTGAATCGCCTCCGGCGCCGCGGCCGGTGGCGCCTCATAAATCCCACTCCAATACGAAATGAACCCTTTTCGTTCGGGTGCGCCCTGGCTGTATTGGTCCTTCCAACACATTTCACAAACGTCCAGCCGCTGTAACTGCTGCTTTTCCTCGAACAACAGCGTGTGATACGGCTGCTTGTCCGCAAACGGCCGCTCGCAGGCCTGGCAACCATGAGCGCGCGACTGAATGTTCCATTCGTTCATTGGGAATTTGTAAACGGGACCGAGGGCGCAAACAAGGCTGGAATCTCTGTTGCTTGCCCCGGCTTGTAACGCAGGCTACCTTCTGCGGCTTAAGTTTGACCCTGGAGCATGCAGAGCCTGGTGCAGAAAATTGAGGCGAACGCAGCCACACGGCTGGCGTTGCCACCAGGCGTGGCGCCGGCTCAGGAGCTGCCGCGCTTTAAAAACTTCGTCAAGGTCGAAGCCCACCGTCTCAAGATGATGCATCGCGCCGGCGGCAGCGGTGTGGCTGTGTGCCAGGGACGCGCCGCGATGATGGACATCCTTATTCGCCACATGTGGATGGCGGCCAAAAGCACCCTGTCGAAGCAGGCGCAGAAAGAATTTCCGCCGCTCGCGCTGATCGCGCTGGGTGGATACGGGCGCGCGGAACTGAATCCGCATAGTGACCTCGACATCATGTTTTTGCATGCCGGGCAGGTGGTCGGGTTCAGCACCGCGCTCCCATATTTGTCGAAGTTGATGGACGGCATCCTGTATCCATTGTGGGATCTCGGATTCAAAGTCGGCCACTCGGTGCGCACGATCGCCGAATGCGTTCAGGTCGCCAACAAGGACATGCAGGCCAAGACCTCCTTGCTTGAAGCGCGCCTCGTCACCGGCGATGACAAGCTGTTCGACAAATTCCAAAAGACGATTCTCGCCAAATGCGTCGAGGGCTACGAGGACGCGTACATTGCCGCCCGCATGCAGGATCAGGCGGCGCGCCGCGCCAAGTTTGGCAATTCAGCCACCATGCAGGAACCAAATATCAAAAACGGCTGCGGTGGCTTGCGCGATTTTCACAATCTGCACTGGATGGTTTTCGTGAAATACAAAACTCGTTCGCTGGCGGAGATGGAACAGCGCGGCTTCATCGCCGCGGCCGAGCGCAAACAGATCGAAGCCGCCTATGATTTCCTTCTGCGTGCGCGCAACGAACTGCATTACCAGACCAACCGGCCTGTGGACGTGCTGACGCGCAATCTCCAGCCCGCGGTCGCATGGCACCTGGGCTATACCGACCGTTCGCCCCGGCAGCGCCTGGAAGATTTCATGCGCGATCTTTACACGCATTCGCGCAACATCTACCTGATTACGCGCACCCTGGAAGATCGCCTCGCCCTTGCACCGAGCAGCTCGCGCTTGCCCTCACTGCGCAAGCTGATCAGTGTTCCCTTTCGCCAGCCGGTGCAGGAAATGATCGATGGCTTTCGCTTCGATAACGGCCAGGTGCATTACGGCAACGCACGCATTTTCAAGGAGCAACCACGGCGGATCATGCGTGCTTTTCTTCATGCGCAACAGCGCGACCTGAAGCTCCATCCCGACGTTGCGCAACTCATGCGCAGCGAGCTATCGCTGGTGAACCGAACTTTTCTCACCGACGAACATGTTCGTGAGACCTTCCTGCAAATTCTCAGCCAGCGCGGGAATGTCGCCCGGGTTTTGCGCGCAATGCATGAGGTAGGGCTATTAGGAAAATATCTGCCGGAGTTCGGAAAACTGACTTGCCTCGTTCAGCACGAGTTTTACCACCAATACGCAGCCGATGAACACACGTTGATGTGCATCGAACAACTTGACCGTATTTGGGGGGCGCAGGACCTGCCGCTCAGCAAATACGCTGAAGTCTTTCAGGCGATCGAGCGGCCGTTCGTCTTATACCTCGCATTGCTCCTGCACGACGCCGGAAAGGCGATCGAAGGGGCGCGCCATGAAGAAACCGGCGGCCAACTCGCGTTGAATGTCGCCCGGCGACTCGAGCTCGACGGCGCCACGGCCCATAGCCTCCGATTGCTGATCGAGCAGCATCTGACCATGGCGCAGGTGTCGCAGCGGCGCGACCTGGAAGACCCCGCGGTAATCCGCAACTTCGCGAACCAAATTCAGAGCGCCGAAAATCTTCGAATGCTGACGCTACTGACGCTGGCCGATTCGCGGGCCACGAGTGACAAGTTATGGAACGAATTTAAAGATTCCCTGCTTTGGGAGCTTTACAGCAAAGCGTTGAGGGTGTTGCAGGGCGGTACCGATTTCCTCCGGGCCGAGGAACGGCAGCGCGAGCTTTTGAAGGAGGAGGTGGCGGGCGTGATTCCGAAAAGCATCGATGAAGACGAATTGGAGGCGCATTTCGCCTCTTTGCCCCCGCGCTATTTTCAAATTCACCAGGCGCGGGACGTCGCAACCGACCTCACCCAGGCCCATCGGTTCATGCACCATCAGATCGCCGAAGAAGACAAAGCGCTCGAGCCCGTGGTTTACTGGCACAACGAGCCCGACCGCGGCTACACGGTCGTGAAAATTTGCACCTGGGACCGCGCCGGGCTGTTCAGTAAGATGGCCGGCGCCTTCGCCGCGGCTGGTATTAACATTCTTAGCGCGCAGGTTTTTAGCCGGCAGGACGGGATCATTCTCGACACGTTCTACGTCACGGACGCGCGTACGGGCAAGCTTGTCAATCGCGAGGAGCGCGAACTCTTTGAAGGCATTCTCGTCCAGGCGCTCACCGGCCATGCGGTCGATTTC
>DATENK010000098.1:0-6526 GCA_035275085.1 Verrucomicrobiia bacterium
GATCCTTTAACCACGCCGCTCACGAGCGCGGCAGTTCCGGCTGCGTCTGGGTCCGGCGACGCTTGCTGCGGCTGAACTTTATACAGCGCATAATACTCCTGGCCCCAATTGGCAGGCGCGCGATCGGGTACGTTGTCCCCCGTGACCACCGGCATTTTCCTGAGTTGTTCTGTGTTCACGTTCACGAAAATCTCATCGCGTTCGGGAGCGATGCTAAGCGCTTCCCATGGAGCGACAATCTGCGGGCGATTTTGCGCGACGTTATCAAACAAATAGAGCACCGCGAATTTTGGACGCTGCCCCTCGGCATCGAGAACGACCTTCGAAATTTGCGCTACGACGTCGGAGGTATCGGGAGTGCGCACGCGGAACGTACGTTGCGGGTCTTTCTTTCTGACCTCGGCAAGATGCGCCAGCTTAAGTGGAACGCGTTGGGACATGTCGGATTGCGGTTGCGGCGCGGCGTTGCCCGCCAGAACAAAAGCCAAAAATACCATCATCGCCCTCATGAAATACCCTCAACCACGCCCCTTCCAGCAGCCAGTAGGGGTTCTCCTGCGTGCGCCAAATGCTGGAAATTGGCCCTAAAACCCGCTATAAACATAACAGAGCAGCTATGGCGACTTACATTTACGAGACAATTCCGAGCAATCCAAAGGACAAACCGCGCCGTTTCGAAGTCCAGCAACGCATGAGCGATCCGCCGCTCAAGAAAGATCCGAAAACTGGCCTCCCGGTGCGCCGAGTCATCACCGGCGGCACTGGTCTGGTCACCCATGGCGCGAGCATTCTTTCCATGAACAAGCCGAAATGAGCCCGTTTTAGGCTGCAATTTGTGCGCCGACACCTTAAAATGGCGGTGCTTGGTGACTACCGCGCGTGCTTTCCTGATCCTGCTGTTGCTGGCTGCAACGCTCTGCGGCTCGGCTCAGGGCCAGGTGTTCATCTCTGAATTTCTGGCGAGCAACAGCAACGGCCTGAAAGATGAAGATGGAGATACGTCGGACTGGATCGAACTGCACAATCCAAATCACTTTCCTGTAAGCCTGGAAGGTTGGTACCTGACCGACGATCAAGCAGAACTCACCAAATGGAAGTTTCCGGCGGTGACAATTCCCGGCGCGGGATTTTTGGTGGTGTTTGCCTCAGGCAAGGCCCGCGCCACACCCGGCGCCCCCTTGCATGCAAATTTCAGTTTGGATGCTGACGG
The DNA here is from genome assembly GCA_035275085.1 of Verrucomicrobiia bacterium. Taxonomy (GTDB): domain Bacteria; phylum Verrucomicrobiota; class Verrucomicrobiia; order Limisphaerales; family DATENK01; genus DATENK01. The sequence goes on from DATENK010000098.1 coordinate 1,211, forward strand.
GGAATACCTCGCACTGGTATGGCTGGACGGAACGACCGTCATTCATGCGTTCAATCCATTTCCAAAACAGCTCGTAAACATCTCTTATGGCTACGCGCAATCGCTGATAACGACGCCGCTGATCCTATCGAATCAATTGCTGAAATATTTTGTGCCTTCGAATTCGCCGTCGATGCCGTGGCGCGCAACGACGTTCGATGACAGCACCTGGGCTATAGGAACGAACGGTGTTGGCTATGATACGACTGCCGCCGGCTTTGCCGTGCGCACGATCAAGGCAAACGTGGCGGTGAGCAACTTATTCATAGCGGAGGATGCGATCACCAATGTGGCGCTCCAAACGACGGTATTCGCAACGAATCGCGGGCTGATCAATTTTATATCTGGCGGCGCGGCCGGCAATTACGGCGCCGACACAGGGTTTCCCGGCCAGGCCAGCGGAGCGGATGACTTCGTGGTGGAGGCTCGCGCCACAATTACCATTCCGACGGCAGGGAACTGGACTTTCGGGGTAAACAGTGATGAAGGGTTCAAGCTGGAAGTGGGGCCATTCAATATGTCGTGGACCGGCACGCGGTTGCCCGCGGACACGCTGCAAACCTTCAACTTTCCTGCTCCCGGAGAATATCCGTTGCGCCTCGTATACTTCGATCGCGCGGGCGGCGCCGAGGTAGAATTGTTTGCGGCACAAGGAGCATTTGGTTTGTGGAACCCCGACAGCTTTCACCTGGTGGGTGACACCAATGGTTTGGCCGTTCGCTCGCCAGTGCTGACCAGCGGCGCAAGTGTCGGATTTGACGGTCTGATTCGCACCGATCTTAAAGCTTTGATGCTAAGCAACTCCGCATCGGCTTACTTGCGGATTCCGTTCACGGTCACGAACAACGTGCTTGAGTCCTTGTTCCTGCGCATTCGCTATGACGATGGCTTTATAGCGTACCTGAGCGGCGCGGAAGTGGCTCGCCGAGATCCGGTCCCGAGGCCCAACAGTACCGCGATCGTCCCTGAGGAAATCAATTTGTCCGAGCACTACTGGCGTGTGCTTCAGGGGCAGAATGTCCTCGCAATCGAGGCTCTGAACGACAGCGCGTCAGGCGCGGACTTTTTATTTTCCGCAGAACTGGTTGAACTGCGGGAAACAATCGTCACAAATCAATTCTTCTCCACGCCAACGCCGAGTGGTTTCAACAGCACGGGCTTTCTGGCGCGCGTCGCAGACACAAAGTTCAGTCATGACCGCGGTTTTTATGAGAGCGCGTTCGGTTGTGAGATCACTTCCGACACGCCCGGCGCCACGATCCGCTATACGACCAATGGCTCGGTGCCGGACCTGACGAATGGATTCACGTATACGGAACCGATCCTGGTTTCGGGAACGACCATACTTCGCGCCGCAGCTTACAAATTCGGCTTTCGTCCGTCTGACGTGGACACCGAGACCTACATTTTTCTCAACGATGTGGTGCGGCAGTCGACGAACGGCGTAGCACCCCCAGGCTGGCCCACTTCGTGGGGCGGCAACGTCGTCGATTACGGTATGGACCAACGCATAGTGAACAGCGCAGAATTCGGACCGACGATCCACGATGATCTCAGGTCGCTTCCCTCGTTTTCGATTGTGACCGACCTAAAAGACCTCTTCGATGCGGTGACCGGGATTTATGCAAATCCCTCTCGGGACGAAATCGGAGCGGAACGCCCGACATCGCTCGAACTGATTTATCCCAGCGGCAAAGAAGGTTTCCAGATCAATTGCGGCATTCGGATTCGGGGCGGCTTCAGTCGCAGCACCGCGAACCCGAAGCACGCGTTTCGCTTTTTCTTCCGCGAGGAATACGGTCAGACCAAGTTGCGCTATCCGCTCTTTGGTGATGCGGGCATCGACACTTTCGACAAGTTCGATCTTCGCACCATGCAAAACTATTCGTGGGCCTTCCAAAGTGACGGCCGCATGATCTGCATTCGCGATTCTTTTTCACGCGACGCTCAGAACGGGATGGGCCAGCCATACACGCGCGGAGATTTTTATCACTTGTATGTGAATGGCCAATATTGGGGCTTGTATAATATTGAGGAGCGTCCCGAAGCCTCGTTCGGCGAAAGCTATTTCGGCGGCGCACGCGAGGACTACGACGCAATCAAGGTCGATCCCGATTTAAGCTACGCGGTCGAAGCTACCGACGGCACGTTGGATGCCTGGTTCCGACTGTGGCAGGCAGCGACGAACGGTTTCGCGTCGGACGCCGATTACCAGCGCGTGCAAGGTAACAACGCGGATGGCACACGCAATCCCGCGTACGAAAATCTCGTCGATGTCGACAATCTGATCGATTACATGCTCTTGATTATTTACACCGGCAACCTCGATGCGCCGGTGTCCACGTTTGTCACACCACGGTACTCCGTCCCGAACAATTTCTTCGCGCTGCGCAATCGAAACGGCACGTCAGGCTTTCGTTTCTTTGCCCATGATTCCGAACATACGCTATTGACGGATGCCGCGAATCTCGTCACCAATCGCACGTTGCCGGTGATTGCGGGCGATCCGGCGCAGGGCAGCAGCTTCAGCAAGAGTAATCCCCAATACCTTTGGCAGCGATTCGCCGACAACGCCGAGTTTCGCCTGCGCGTAGCGGACCATATTCAGGAGCGGTTCTTCAACGGCGGCGCGCTCACACCTGAGGCGAATCGCGCGCGATTACTCACGCGGAGCAACGAGATTTATCGTGCCATCGTGGCGGAATCGGCCCGCTGGGGAGACGCGAAACGACCACAGCCATTCACGCGCGCCGATTGGGTTGCCGAAATGAATCGGGTGTACGCGTACCTCGGCCAACGCGGCGATATCGTCTTGAATCAGTTGCGGCAGAAGAATCTGTTCCCGAGTGTCCTCGCCTCAGAATTCAGCAACTATGGTCCCGTTGTCGCTTCCGGCGACATGTTATACATGACCAACCTGAATACCGCCGGTGCAGTTTTTTACACGCTGGACGGCTCCGACCCACGTCAATTGGGCGGTGCTATATCTGGCAGCGCAATCGCTTACGAGGGACCCATTACGCTCAACGCGCAGACCATTGTTCGCGCGCGAGTTCTTACCGCCAGCGGATGGAGCCCACTGGTGAAAGCAAATTTTTTTGTATCGCAGGACTTATCGAAGTTGCTGGTCACCGAAATCATGTACAATCCGCCGGCATTCGGGTCGTTTGCTGGCGACAATTTCGAATTCCTTGAATTGAAGAACACAGGCCTGATCTCCCTCGATCTCAGTGGTTTGACATTCAGCAGCGGAATTGATTTTACGTTTACAAATGGAACCGTCCTGGCCGCAGGTCAGTTTTTTCTGCTCGCCCGCAACAACACCGTTTTCACGAATAAATACCCGCAGGCGACAGTAAACGGAATTTATACCGGTCGGCTCGACAATTCCGGTGAACAACTGGCGCTCGCGAATGCTCTGGGCGGAATACTCTTCTCGTTCGATTACAATGATGCGGCACCCTGGCCCGCCGCCGCTGACAGCCACGGATTCTCGGTGGTGCCGCGGCATCCGAACGCGAACCCCAGGATGACGCGCGGCGAGAATTGGCGCGCGAGCGCGTTTCCGGGCGGCTCGCCTGGCACCGATGATCCCGAACCAGCCGTACCGGCCATTTTCATCAATGAGATTTCACCGGAGCTGGATGTTGTCGAGCTTTACAATCCAAACGCCGTGGCTGTGGACGTCCGCGGCTGGTTTTTCACTGACGACCGCACGCTGCCGAAGAAGCTGCGGCTCGCGGCGAACACCCTCATCGATGCGGGCCAGTTTCGCACGTTTGCTTTTCCGATTGGGGAGTTCGGTGGCGAGATTTATCTATTCTCAGGCGACAGTGCGACGAACCTCACCGGCTACAGTCACGGCCTGACGTTCAATGCGACCTTTTCGGGCGAAACCCTGGGCCGGTTGATAAACTCATCCGGCGACGAACGCCTGGTCCGCCAAGTCGCGTCCACCTTGGGAACTGCCAATTCCGGTCCGCGCACAGGCCCCGTCGTGCTCACGGATATTATGTATCATCCACCAGACGATGCATTAGGCTTCGACAACCATCAGGATGAATATCTTGTGTTCAGGAATATTAGCGCAGATCCAGTTCCGTTGTATGATCTGAGCGACCCATTCACGACATGGGAAATGCGTGACGCGGTCGACTTCTTGTTTCCGTCCGGGATTATGATCCAGCCGAGTCAATCGATTGTGCTGGTAAGCTTCGATCCCTCTGCTCCGTCACAGCTCGAGCATTTTCGTTCCAGATATCTTTTGCTGCAAGATTTACCAATCTACGGACCTTATTTCGGCAAGCTGGATAACTCCTCTGACAGCGTGGAAATTTATTCGCCCCTGGTCGAAATGGAGCGCGTAAAATATTCTGATGTGCTCCCTTGGTCTCCGGCGGCGGACGGTTCGGGCGCGGAACTCCGGCGAGTTGAGCCGAATGCATATGGAAACGACGGGACCAACTGGCACGCGATCATGCCTTTGACGGTGCTGGCACAGCCGCAGGCGACGAATCTGCCACCGGGGGCAACGGCCAGGTTTACGGTGAATGCCGTTGGCACAGGAACCCTGGATTATCAGTGGCTGTTCAATGGCGCAGCGATGCCGGACGAAACCAACACGGTGATCACCATCACAAATCTGCAGGCCGCAGCCGACGGGAATTATTCTGTGCAAATCTCTGACGCGAACGGAACGGGCGTGAGCGCGTCCGCGCGGTTGATCGTCTTGCTTCCGCCCGTGATTGTGAAACAGCCGCAAACCCAAACCATTTTCGCGGGCGACGACGTCACGTTGAGCATCGGGGTCACGGGGACAATGCCGATGGGGTATCGCTGGCGCAGGCTCGGATTCCCGGCGCTAATGAGTTATCCCGGCTCGCCTGAGATCACCTTGACCAATGTCCCGCTGAGTTTTCATGCTTCGCGAATCGATTGCATTATATCGAATTTGGCCAACCTCAATGGCGTGCAAAGCGCGACCGCATGGGTCTACGTACTTAGCGACACGGATGGTGACCGCATGCCAGACGTGTGGGAGAACGCAAACGGTCTGCTCGCGAACGATCCAGCAGACGCCACCGGCGATGCGGACGGCGACGGCATTTCAAACCGGGACGAATACATCGCGGGCACCGATCCCCAGAAGGCGCAGAGCTATTTGCGGCTCTCCGCGCAACGTGGGCCGCCCGAAAGCATAGTTCTGCGATTCGGCGCGCTTTCGAATAATACTTACAGGGTCATGTACGCCGATGCGGTCAATAGCAACGATTGGCA